>JBILHX010000131.1:0-8075 GCA_044350285.1 Chitinophagaceae bacterium
TTAGGTTTCCAGCCTCATTGAATTCCTTCCACATAAGGCTTTGTTTAAAACCTGCCCAATACATTGGTACCGCATAGAAAAGAATGCCCAGTGTTGCAATCCAAAAGTGTGTACTGGCTAATTTTTTAGAATACAAATCTGTTTTGTAGATGCGTGGAATCAACCAATAAAGGATACCGAAAGTAAGCATACCATTCCATCCAAGTCCACCAATGTGAACGTGTGCGATGATCCAATCGGTAAAGTGACTGATGGCATTTACATTTTTTAGAGAAAGCATGGGGCCTTCAAAGGTTGACATACCGTATGCTGTTACAGCAACCACCATGAATTTCAAGACTACATCTTCACGTACTTTGTCCCATGCTCCTCTTAGCGTCAGTAATCCGTTGATCATGCCGCCCCAACTAGGGAAAATAAGGGTAAAGCTGAATACAACCCCAATCGATTGTGCCCAGTTGGGAAGGGCTGTGTAAAGTAGGTGATGTGGACCGGCCCAGATGTAGAGAAAAATCAATGCCCAGAAATGGATGATGGACAGGCGGTAAGAATATACTGGCCTGTTTGCAGCTTTGGGCATGAAATAGTACATCAAGCCAAGGTAGGGTGTAGTCAAAAAGAAAGCAACGGCATTGTGTCCGTACCACCATTGTACCAGTGCATCTTGAACACCAGCATACCATGAATAGCTTTTCATGAATGAAACAGGAAGTTCTATTGAGTTAACAATATGAAGCACTGCGATGGTAACAAAAGTGGCGATATAAAACCAGATGGCAACGTAAAGGTGTCTCTCTCTTCTTTTAAGGATGGTTGCAAACATGTTGAAGCCAAATACCACCCATATCAATGTGATGGCAATGTCTATGGGCCATTCGAGCTCTGCATATTCTTTTCCGGAAGTCATGCCAAGTGGAATCGAGATTGCCGCAGCAACGATGATGAGCTGCCATCCCCAGAAATGGATTTTCCCTAGAATGTCGCTTGCCATGCGTGTTTTGAGCAAGCGTTGGAGCGAATAATAGTATCCCATGAAGATGCCATTTCCCACAAAGGCGAAGATGACGGCATTGGTGTGTAGAGGCCTTAGGCGTCCGAATGTTAATCCAATGGTCTCTTTACTGCCAACTGGAATGCCTCCTAGGTTGAGTTGTGGAAATACCATAAGGAGAGCCACCCAGACTCCTACAAGCATTCCAACGATGCTCCAGATAACGGTGGCGTAAGCAAAATTTCGGACAATCTTGTTGTCGTAAGAGAACTTTTCTAGTTGCATGTTAAGGATTTTGGTTGTTTGAAGCAGGTTTATCACCTGTTGTATCATCGAATAGAATTCTTATGGAAGGAGAAACATCGTCTTCAAACTGACCCTGGTTGATGGACCATATAAATGCCACTAGAAACCCAGACGCTACTGTTAAACTTGCTATAATCAGAATTATGATAACGCTCACCTGCCTTAATTTGTCCAAAAGTATTTTTTGCTACAAATAATGTTGGTGATGATTTTCAGCCCAAAACATGACATTGGTCATGTTTTGGGTTTAAGGTTTTGGGTTTAAGGTTTAATTCTTTGCGACAAACTCGATTGATTTTAAACATTAAACCAAAAACTTTAAACCATGCATTCTAGTGTAGAGATTCCCCAAAAGGGTGACCAGTAGAATGATGCTGATGGAACTTGCTGGCATTAAGATTGCCGCAATGAGTGGAGAAAGCATGGCTTTTGTGGCAAATGAAAGTCCGATGATGTTGTATCCGATGGATAATAGGAAGCTGAATGTTACAATCTTTTTTCCAGCTTTGGCCAGTTTTAAAAGCTTGTCGATATTTCCCATGGCATCACCTGAAATTATTGCATCGCATGCAGGGGTGAAATAGTTGGAGCTGTCAGTTACTGCAATGCCAACATCACTTTGTTGAAGTGCTCCTGCGTCATTGAGACCATCGCCGAACATAATTACTTTCTTGCCCTGCTGTTGTAGTATTTTGATGTAATTCAGTTTTTCTTGTGGTGTTTTTTCAAATCCAAGAAATGCTTCTTTGCCGATGTGTATGCGGATGTTTTCCTCTTCCCGGTTGTTATCGCCACTCAAAACGTGCATACTCTTTATGGTGGTTTTGAGTTGATGAATGGCTTCAAAAATACCAGGGCGATAGTGCTGGTTCAACATAAAACACCCTTTGTAGATATCGTTTATGCTAATGTATATCACAGATCCTTCAGCGTGTTGATGTGTATTTATTGCTGGATGCGGCGTTACGAATTGCGCATTGCCCATTTTGATGACATTGTTTTCAATCGTTGCTTCAATACCCTTTCCAGGAACTTCATGATAGGAGGATATGGTATATGAATCATGGATCTTACTCCAATCTTCCCAATCTGTCAACGTTTTGCTCAGCGGATGTATTGATTGCGAGGATATGCTTTTCAGCATCATCGCTTCTTGATAACTCAATACTTTTCCTTGGTATTTGATGGTTGATTGTTTCCCTGTTGTGAGCGTACCTGTTTTGTCGAATATGATGGTGTCTGCTTCTCCAATTCGCTCTATGACATTTGCATTTTTCAGGAATAAATTGTTTTTTCCGAAGATGCGCATCAGGTTGCCATAAGTGAAGGTGGCAGACAATAAAAGCGAGCAGGGACAGGCAACAATAAGAATTGACGTAATTGCTTTCCACGTTTTTTCGGGGGCATTCATTTGCCAATAAATACCAGCTGCTATGGCTACGGAAAAAAGTGCAATGCTGAAGTAATTGCTCCAAGGATGAATGAAAGAGATTTCCTTGTTTTTTTTGTTGTGAAAAGCATCGTTGTTCCACAGGTTTGTCAAGTGGCTTGAAGATACGGGCCTGACTACTTTTAGTTCTATGCCGGTACCCAGCTGTTTTCCTCCCGCATAAATCACCTCACCTTCACCCACATGCACTGGTTCATTTTCACCCGTTACAAAACTATAATCAATGATTGCTTTTCCTTTTTTTAGCACGGCATCTGCTGGGATGAGTTCGTGGTTTCTGACAAGAATGATGTCATTTTCAACAATTTTATCAATGGTTAAATACTTTTTCTCGTTGTTGACAATCACCACTGTGCTGAGCGGAAAGTATGATGAATAGTCTCGTTCAAAGGAAACAGCATGCTGTGTTTTCAATTGAAACCACCTGCCTATCAGCATAAAAAAAACAATGCCGCTCATGGAGTCAAGATAGCCTGTTCCAGCCTGGTTGGTGATTTCATAGATGCTCCTGGAGTATGTGATGAGGATGGCAAGCGCAATGGGGCTATCAATGTTCAACCATTTCTGACGCAGCCCCTTCCATGCTTGGATGAAAAAAGGTGCTGCTGCATAAAACACTACGGGAATGGATAGGATGAGACTGATGTAGTTGAAGGCGGTTGACAGCATTTTTTCGTCAACGCCATCGGTGGAAAGGTAATCAGGAAAACTCAGCATCATGATGTTGCTGAAACAAAAACCGGCAATACCGATGCGGAGTATTTCACTTTTATTTGTTTTGTGAACTGTTTTTTTCTTGTTGTTGTTGAAGGATATGGAAGGGGGGTATCCAATATAATCCAATAGGGCAGCAACTTCGCTCAGTTTTATTTCTTTTTTGTTGATGACCACCATCATCTCTTTTTTGTCGAAGTCGACATGGCTTGAAACAACGGCTTTGTTGATTCTGCTTAGGTGTTCAAGAATCCAAATGCAACTGGAGCAATGAATTTGGGGTAAGCTAAATTGTATGTGGGTATGTTCTTTGTCTGTAAAGCTGATGAGCTTGGAAGCAATCTCTTGTTCATCCAAATAGTTCCATTTGTCTTGAACAAAACGGCCTTTCGGGGTGATGCCTGTTAGTTGCTGCATTTGTTCCGGACTGCAGCTGTTTGTTTCCTGTAATATGGTAAAGACTTGCTTGCATCCTTCGCAACAAAAAGGATGCAAGCCGTCCGTAATCTTGCCGTTGCATGCTTCACCACAATGTTTGCAGCTAATCAAGTTGTTCGTTTTGGTTGAGATATTTAAAGGGCTGTGGCAACGTAATTTAAAAAATTACATTTTAGGTCGAGGAACTTTCTTTCTACGTTCCTGATTCTTTCACGAAGTACATTTTGCGACAATAAAGTATGTACGCCGTAGCCTTCAGCCTCCACTTTTTTCTCGCTGAGCAGAAAATCCTGTTGCTTTGCCAGCTCTTCTTTTACGGCCGACATGGATGTTTCCTGTTCCTGCATTTCGTTTTTTAGAATCCTAATGCTCGATAGAATGTCTTCGGCAACATACGGTTTTTTTTCAACCATAGAGGTGAGCATCTTTTCCAAATTGGGGATTTCCTTACTTTGTCTTGTAATCATGTCATCCCATGCGTCGTTTTCTTTCATGAAAAGTTCAAGAATTTTCCCATTCATACTGCTGTTTTTAAAGGTTGATGTTATACAGCAAATTTCTTCAGAATAGTTATTGAATTGACTGACCAAACGCAAAGTGAAATATGACAAAAATCATTTTTTGACGTTGGCGGCGAGAATCATCTTAGTCTTTTTCAAATAGCCATCCTACAGGCTTTCTTTCTTCATGGAGCAATCCGAATTTTTTGATGCATGTTCGTATGTGCGCAACGGCTTCTTCTATTGAGTCGGTAATCAGGAAAAGTTTGAGGTCCTCTTCTGAGATGGTGTTGCTTTTTTTCATTTTCTCAATGTGTTCGATCAAGTCTTTGTGGTATTCTATCCCGAAAATGATTACAGGGAACTCTTGTATTTTTTTTGTTTGGATGAGTGTCATCGCCTCAAAAAGTTCATCCAACGTGCCAAATCCTCCTGCCATGATTACAAAGGCGTATGAGTATTTGATGAGCAATGTTTTTCTCACAAAGAAGTAGCGAATATTCACCCATTTGTCTAGGTATGGGTTTTGGTTTTGCTCCATTGGGAGAACGATGTTGCAGCCTAATGAGCGTCCCCTAACATCTTTTGCTCCTCTGTTTGCCGCTTCCATGATGCCCGGTCCACCACCTGTCATAATCGTGAAACCCATTTTTGCAATTTCTGCTGAAAGGGCTCTTGCGTCTTTGTAGTGTTGGCTATCTTCTGAAAACCTTGCTGATCCAAATACGGCAACACATGGACCCGTAAAGTGAAGCGCCCTGAATCCGCGAATGAATTCAAGACAAACTTTTATAACGAATTTGAAATCAAGCCAGCGTGAGCGTGGGCCTTCTAGGAATTGTATTTCGTGTTCAGTCATTTACAGTTTAAGGTTTAGTGTTTAAAGTTTAGGGGTTGTACTATTATTCCCTTTATGAAGATATGGTAAAGGAATGATGATTTTTCTACTGTCTCTCATTTATCTCCTTTAAATTTTCAACAAAAAACCCCGTACGAGACGGGGCAAATATCTTTAGTGGAGGATTGTCTTTTTATGGTTTTGTAGTTGACTTGCCACCGCTTTTTGGAATGCTGATTGTGACATCGAGTTTATGAAGCGGCAGGTTGTGTAATAAATTTGGTTTTAGTTGGGTTGGATATTATTTTTTGTGGTTTTTGTTTTTAGGGTTGGATGTTGGTTGGTTTTTTAGGTAGGATTTGGATTGTTGGTTTTTGTGACATCGTTTGTCTTTGCTTGCTTCGTACGTTAGCGTCGCATTGACTATACAAGGTTACAGCTGTTTTTTTTCACATAAAAGTATTTTAAACTGCAATTTTCATATTTACGTATTTACGCTTATTGGGTGTCATGAGGGATATGTAGAAACAGCCAGGGACGAGGGACAAGGGACGGGGGACAAGGGAACAGCCAAGGGTAACTTCTAATCCTAAACACCTAAACTATAAACACAAAACCTTAAACTATAAGCACAAAAACTTAAACTATAAACACAAAACCTTAAACTATAAACACAAAACCTTAAACTATAAACACAAAACCTTAAACTATAAGCACCAAACTTTAAACTAAAAAAAGGTGATTAAAATCATTTTTAAAGCTAAATAAATTAGCATAATATTGCTAAATAAATTAGTAATTATGGATGAGGAACTTTTTTTTGGAGCTGCTTATGACGGGTCCAAAGCATACACACAGCAGCAGGTTAAAACAGCAAATGCCACTGGCTTTGGTGCGGCTGCTGATGATTATTCAGAGCGGGGGATAGACCTTAATGAACAATTGATTCGGAATAAACCGGCTACATTCTTTATGCGCGTCAGGGGCGAAGCCATGATAGGGGCGGGTATTTTTGATGGTGACATGGTGATTGTTGACAGAAGCGTCAAGCCGGTTAGTGGCAAAGTGGTTATTGCCGTGCTTAATGGAGATATGCTAATCCGCCGGTTTGAAAAGGGTTTTAATAAAATGAGGCTTGTTCCGGAAACAACCAAACTTGCGCCTATTGAGGTTGATTCTTTCGCAGAGTTCTCGATTTGGGGGGTGGTGACTTATGTGATACATCAGGTTTGAAGTTTAAGGTTTTAAGTTTAATGTTTAATGAAGAATGGAAAATGACATGAATGAAGAATGAAAAATGAAGAATGAAAAATGAAGAATGAAAAATGAAGAATGAAAAATGAAGAATGAAAAATGAAGAATGAAAAATGGAACAGCCAAAGGTTTAAAGCCTAGGCTATTGAATTTTTCAATCCTAAACACCTAAACCTTAAACTAACAACTTTAAACTCTAAACCCTCAACCACCACCCATCATGTACGCCATTGTAGACTGCAACAGCTTTTATTGTTCTTGCGAGCGGCTTTTTCGGCCGGATCTTCGCACCAAACCTGTTGTGGTATTGAGCAATAATGATGGGTGCATCATTTCTCGTACCGATGAGGCCAAAGCGTTGGGGATTGACATGGGGGCGCCTTTGTTTGAAAGCAGGCAGTTGCTTAAGCAACATGCGGTGTCTGTATTTTCTTCGAACTACCATCTTTATGGAGACCTAAGTATGCGCGTAATGGATACGCTGAGGTTTTTGTCTGACGATGCAACGTATCGATGTGTAGAAGTATATTCTGTGGACGAGGCGTTTATTAACCTTGGCCACCTCCCTCCTGAGGCATTGCAGGGGTTTGCTGAGCGATTGAGGGATGTGGTGTTTCAGTGGACGGGCATTCCGGTGTCTGTTGGTATTGCTCCTTCCAAGGTTTTGAGTAAGGTGGCTAATAGGTTGGCAAAAAAGAGCAAGGTCAAATCAGCTTGTGTGATGGTGTTGGATACGGCGGACAAAGTACAGCAGGCCTTGGAAATGACGGATGTGTCTGATTTATGGGGCATCGGTAGGAAGTATTCCAGGAAGTTGAAGGAGATGTATGGCCTCAACACCGGTTGGCAGTTGAAGCACATGCCGCAAGAGTGGGCACGAAAGAACCTTGGCGGGGTGGTGGGTGTTCGGATGATTAAAGAGCTGAATGGTGAATCTTGTATTCAGATGAAGGATCCATTGGAGAAGAAAAAAATGATTGCCACCACACGCATGTTTGGGAAACCTGTTTTTGATCTTCAATCGTTAAAAGAAGCCGTTGCTACGTTCACCTCAAGGGCCGCAGAAAAATTGAGAAGGCAATACGGAGCGGCATCTGGTATCGATGTTTTTGTGGTCACGAATGGGCGTGAGGGTGCTTCGTATGAATACAACCCCATGCATCATCACCGGTATTTTACCATGATGAGGGCTACCTCAGATACATCAGAACTGATTCAGGCGGCATTACCGTTGGTTGAAAGCTTATACATAAATGGAACTAAATACGTTAAGGCGGGTGTGATGCTTACCGGAATTGTTCCCGATAATGCACTGCAAGGGGACCTTTTTTCACCGCCAGCAAGAAACCAAAACAGGGCATTGATGCAGGCGATGGATAACATCAATTTCAGCATGCGGGATGACATGGTTAAGTTTGTTGCCTCTGGCCTCACGCGTAATTGGAAGATGAGGCAGGAGATGAGGAGTCCTAGGTTTACAACTAGGTGGGATGAGGTGTATCAGGTGATACAGCCAGGGACGAGGGACAAGGGACGGGGGACAAGGGAGTAGCCAATACAGCCAGGGACGAGGGACAAGGGACG
>JBILHX010000233.1:0-2733 GCA_044350285.1 Chitinophagaceae bacterium
TCAATTGGTTGGTGAAGTTTACAGGTTGCAAATAGTTCCCAGCACCGCTTGTTTGACCTTGAAACCCGGGAGCCGTCATGCTCCCATTAGGAACCAAAGAAAGGTATTTACTGCTTCCTGCATTTACATTGGCACTGAAAGTAACACCAGGCCTGGCTTTGCTATCCATCGTGTGCGACCAAGTAATAAAAAAGCTTTTGTTTTTTTGATAATCCGGATCATCTTTGAAAGCGAATTGCGTATTTTGGTAACTAAGGTTAAAAGTTCCATTATAACGGTATCTTTTTCTATAGCTGGGCTGGAAATTGCCTCGCCAGGTACCGTAAGAATAAAGGTCGAACCACATTTTTGCATCCAACAATTCATTTACGACCTTATAATATCCGAAGCCTTCCAACCCAATACCAAAATCTTGGTTGACTGTAAATTGAGGAGGAATGATTCCTGACTGCCGCCCCTTTTTCATTGGAAAAATTCCAAATGGCAGGTAAATAGGCAAAGGAACGTCTTCAAATTCAGGGTGAACTGGTCCAGTTACTACGAGCTTCTTGTTGATGAATTTTGCTTTGCTGAACCTAAATGCAAAATGTGGCGTGTCCAAGTTGCAGGTTGTGAATCTGCCCCTTGAAGCAAAAAATGTTTCAGCATTTATTTTCTTCACTTTTTCTGCGAAGTTGAAAAGCTCATCTTGTTGAAAAAATGAACTGTAGGTTAGTCCCTTTTGACTCTTCAGGTTAAACCTAAGGCTATCACTCACTGTGATGGTTTCACTTTGTTTAAGTTTCGCCATGCCCGAGACATTTCCTGCAGTATCTCTTCCCATTTTGGCTGTAACCAATTGAGTTGCTTGGTCAAATTCAATGTTGGGCGCATTCATTTGTACATCATCGTACTTAATTTCAGTTTTTCCATACAGCAAGATCTTTCGGGAATCAACATCAAGCACCATGGAATCTTCTGCAGTATGTTCTATTGGAGCACTCAAGGTATCTCCAGATAGCTTGAATTTCAGGGTATCCACTTTGCTTATTTTCTTGGAAGTATCTGTTTTTGATACAGGTTTGATTGTGTCAACAAGGGAATGATTTGGGTTCAAATCCAAGATGATGCTTTTTGCATTAACAGGTAATGTTAAAAAGCAATATCCCCCTGAAGACAAAATCAAGAAAAAAAGATATTTTAAACTAAATTTGCGTTGAGAGTGCAGCATAATTGTTGGCCAGCAAAAATAATCAATTTAAGTTGTAAGATATTGTGAAGATTGGATTTCTATTTATTCATTTTAAACAGAAAAAAGTAATGGTAAGACTATTCAAATCTTCATTGTTGGGAATCTTGACAGTAATTGTCTTGACTACAGTTGTATTTGGACAAGCTGCAAAGAAGGGCCCAAGAATCAAAACCATCATTATTGATGCAGGTCATGGTGGTGCAGAGCCAGGTGCAAGGGGAGCATATTCAACTGAATCGCAAATTACCCTTGCCATTGCGAAACGGTTAGATACCTTGTTGAGAAGTGAGATGCCGACAACAAGGATTGTGATGACAAGGGAAACAGACGTCTTTCACAGTGTAACTGAAAAAGCAAATATCGCCAACAGAGAAAATGGAGATCTTTTTATTTGTATTCACGTCAACGCGGCACCACCTAAAAAGTATGTCACTGGTTATAAAAATGTTACCTACTACACGGGAAAAGGGTCTAAAAGAAGAAAACATACAAAGAGACAACCTATATATGGAAGCAATCCAAACCCCATGTATGGTTCATCAACCTATGTTTGGGCAGCTGACAGGAGTGACAACAAGGCAGCAGGTATCGTAAACGACGAAAGGTTTGAAACAGAGGCAGAGGTGGCTGATGTGCCAGACCCTCAGAGTCCTGAGGCAATTATTAAAGCCAGGTTGTGGACACAAAAGTTCTTTAGCAATTCTGTAAGACTAGCAACAATGGTTGAAAATGAATTTACCAATATTGGAAGACGCAGTTTGGGCGTGCTTCAAAGAAACTGGAAAGGCATTTGGGTTTTACAAGCCACAAATATGCCAGCGATTCTAATAGAAACAGGCTACATCACCAACAGGGAAGAAGAAGATTATTTGAACAGTGATGCAGGTCAAATTGAAATGACAAGGGCCATTGCCAATGCGATACTTGCATACAAGCAACAAGTGGATGGGGGAAAATAAGTTTTGGGTTTAAAGTTGAAAGTTTAGAGTTTAGGGATTAATGATGAGAAAAAGACGAAAATTATGATGAAAGTATCTAATGAAACAAAGGTTGGCGCGTTAGCAGCCGTTTCCATTGCAGTGTTGATTTTGGGATTTAACTTTCTGAAAGGGAAAAACCTATTCGAGAAGAAAGCCAGCATGTTTATTTCATTCACCAAAACAGAAGGTCTGAATGTAGCAGATCCCGTAAAAATAAATGGATTGAGGGTGGGTGCAGTAGAGGACATGATAGAAAAAGACGCAGATCTAACCGGTATTGTGGTCGCCTTTCATGTTGTTCGAGAAATCAACATACCCAAAGATTCCTATGCCAAAATAGTAGCCTCGCCACTTGGCACAGCAGCCATTATCATCACCATGGGCAAGTCAACCGATTTTTTACAAAATGGTGATACCTTGAAAGGGTTGGGAACCAAAAGCATGCTTGAAAACTTCTCTGAAAAGCTGGAGCCTACTGTTGAAAATGTAAATAAAACTTTGGCATCCTTGGATGTCACCATC
>JBILHX010000038.1:0-27087 GCA_044350285.1 Chitinophagaceae bacterium
TATTCTCTTATGAACCGAATAGATGTTTTTGCATCTTTTAAAGACTCAAATGGAGTGGTTTTTTGTCTATCCCTCACCCTATAATCAACAAGAATACAAACCATCCCTCTTTTGGAAAAATACTTAGCATGTGGCGCAAATTGATTGATATCACCACCGTTCCATCCACCTCCAAAATAGAAAACCATTGCAGGATAGTTTTTTGCAGCGTTTATTGAATCTGGATAATAAACTTCCATGAATAATTTAGCTGTATCAATTTGTTTATAAAGAATTCTTTGTTGAGAAAAAACAAATGAACATGCAATGAAAGAAAAAATAAATGTGTTGAAGATGTATTTTTTGCAGGATTTTATTTTCATTTTTATGAATTGAGGATGTCTCATGTTTTACAATTTCGAAATTAATGGTTCAAAATAAATATTGATTTATCAGCTTTACTTTTTATGACTCATATTAATTATACCAAATAAATTTCTGCTAGATATATTTTTCTTTCGCTATTTTTTATCAGAAATTTTTGTTCTTTATAAATGGATCATCGGGACAAAGTTTTTCGGATTGGTATTTTTTTGCAGTTGCTTCACATTGCTTGCGCAACTTGACAAGGATTTTTGCATATTTCATATCTGATGCAAGATTGTTTTTCTCAAGCGGATCATTTTTTAGATCATATAATTCTTCTGGAGCAGTGATCAATCTATACCGAAAATATTTCCATCTTTCGGTCCGTATAGCCTCACTGGAAGGAATATCAGGATTGTCCCACAAATGTTCTATCAAAATAGAACTCCTGTTCAAATGGGCATTGTTATTTACAAGCATAGGAGTCAGGCTTTTCCCTTGATAGTTTTTAGGAGCAGTAATTCCTGCCATGTCCATCATTGTCTTTGTGATATCAATATTCAACACCATTTGATCAACGCTGGATGATTTTTTTACCCTGGGGTCATAAATAATCAACGGTATTCTGATTGAGGCATCATACATTAACCATTTATCAGCCAATTGACGATCGCCTAAAAAATATCCATTGTCGCCCATCACAATGATGATGGTATTATCATCGATTCCTTTTGTCTTCAGTTGTTGTCGAATCATACCAATTTCATTGTCAATTTCAGTAATCATGCGATAATAACCCTTAACCATTTGCTGGTATTTTTCCGGAGTATCAAATCTCCACTTCCATCTTACCCTATTGAATCCTTCCCTGACTTCTTTTGGAAGACGATTGAAATATTCATCTTCTCCCAACAATGGTTGAGGGATTTGAATATTTTTATAAAGATCAGATGACTTATCCTGCCAATAATATTGCTCTACAGAATTATCATGCCCATGTGGTGCACTGAAGGAAAGAGAAAGACAAAAAGGTTTGTCGGCCGGGGCATTCTTGATAAATTCCTGTGCCTGATGGCCAGTATACCTTGTAAGGTGAACAGTATCCTTGCCAATTTTCTTATAAAAATATCCACGTCGGTCAGGGCTTCCTCCCCTGTCATAAAAATCACTTTGATTAAAGTAATGGTTAGCAGAATCTATGATAACTCCCAACTTCCCAAAAAACCCAACGTAGTAGCCATTATCCTTTAAAAGTTTAGGATATATATTTTCAGCATAAGGTTCCTTCAGTTTAGGTTTTTGAAAAGTGTACCCATGTGTGCGCTCATATAAACCTGTTAATATTGAAGCACGGCTTGCTGCACAAATTGGAGTTGTGGAGAATGCATTTTTAAAATACGTGCCCGAGTTTGCCAATGCATCCATCTCTGGTGTTTGCACAATTGAATTCCCCGCAATTCCAAGTGCATCCCAGCGTTGATCATCGGTGAGTATAAAAATGATGTTGGGCTTCTTGGTTTGTGCAAAAGAAGAAAATGAGATTATGAACAAGAAGAACGGAAAAAGAATAAAACGAAAATTCAACATAAAATTATTTTAATTTCAAAATTTCACTTCCAGCCATTAAAAATGCTCCTGTTCCAAAATTTTGCCAACTCTCAACATTGGCAGGCATTGGATTTGCCCCAATATTCTGAACCCATCCAACTTTACCATCTTCTTTTTGACAGGCAGCAATGGCTTTCCATGCTTTTAATACCACTGGTTTATAAATTGATTTGTTCAATAAACCATTATTAATACCCCATGCAAGTGCAAAAGTATGAAACCCGCTGCCACTAACTTCACCATGATCAAATGACTCAGGTGAAAGCAAACTAGTTCGCCATAAACCGTCGTCAGGTTGTAATTGCTTTATCCTTGATGCCATATCCATGTAAAGCTGTTCATAGAAAAACCGATTAGGATAATCTTTGGGCATATCCGATAAGATGAGAGCCAATCCTGCAAAAACCCAACCATTCCCCCTACTCCAAAATATCTTTTGACCATTTGCCTCTTTTATATCTGTTGGTGCTCCTCTCCATAAGAACCTAATATCTCTTGAAAATAAATGCTGCTCTTTATCATATAATAATTCATAAGATTGTCTGTAATACTTATCCATTTCCTTCAACAATGACTGATCGTTGGTTATTTTAGAATAAAAATTAATCACGGGAGGAGCCATGAACAGTGCATCGCACCACCACCATAATATATTTTTTTCATCAGGTTCGTTATTCTCTAATTTTTTTCCTGCTACACCGTCTTTCCATGGATGGGGCTTAAACAAGTGGTCCTGTATGAAATTTGCTGTGGGCTTCATGTCAACATTTTCTACTCCTAGCGAATGGAGATACAAATAACTATAACAGATACTCAAATCATCAGCATGAAAAAATCTCTCCCATGGTTGCCAGCGATTTCGATTGGCCATTGTTTTTAATGTTTCTAAATAAGACTTATCATTTGTGGCTTGATGCGACTTAACAACACCTAAATAATATGCACCATTTGTCCAATCGGTTGGCGATTTAGCAAAAATAGGATGTGCCTCTTGCCACTTTAAAGCCATTAATAGTTGCTCTCTTGTTTTCCCTTTGTCAAATTCATGCGATACTTGTATAACCTTACAGGAAGCTGACGCAACTATTATCCCCAAAAGGATGGTTATTTTTTCAAATGATTTCATCGTTCGTAAAAAATTTAAATAAAATAAGGTCATTGGCAATACAGTGCTTTGATTATAGTTTAAGACCCTATTTTAAAGAATCTATCACTTTTATTCAATTCTTAAATTTATATTTGACTCAACTGTTATAGTACACTTGTTTCATAATCGTCCACCCCTCTTCACCATTGATGGGCATTTGCATTGGATCACATATCCTTAGCCATTCGATGTTCCGCTGTTCTGCTGCCAAACCTGCCATATCAGCATCAAATGAGAAACCAATGTATTCATAATAGCCGAATTCAAAATATTCATTGCCAATTTTTTGTAAGAAAATACTGAAATTTTTCAGGTGATATTTAGTCAATAGATCCCTCACACCAGGATTGGAATCAGCATGCAACGCTAAATATTGCTCTATAAACTCAGGCCTGATTTTGATGACCATCCCTACACGCTTTATAGTGCTGTCAATATTTTGAACTAGATTATTTTCCATCAATGAACTTTTTCAGTTTTAAATAGTTGAGTGGCTCAGGTATACCCTTGCTGCATTGCCTCCCATGATTGCAGTCTGTTCAGAAAATGTAAGGGTAGATATTAGCGATGAAACAGTATCAACCCAGTCTGCATAAGTGCTGCGCAGCAAGCATACCGGCCAATCAGAACCAAACATCAAACGGCTTGGGCCGAAGGCTTCCAAAACGGTATCAAAGTATGGCTTCAAGAGTTCTTCATTCCATAACCCGTCTCTTACTTCCGTAACCATACCAGACAATTTACAAGATACATGTGAACGTTTTGCAAGTTGCCTGATGTTCTCAGCCCAGGTATGGTCAAATGCATTTTGTGTGATACGTGGTTTTGCAATGTGATCAACCACCATCTTTAAGTTGGGATGCCTATCTACAAATTCAATGGTCTGATGAAGGTGTTTTTCAAAAATCAGTACATCGTAACACAAGGAATAACGGCTTAAGGCCTTGATGCCAGCATTAAAATCTTGACGAAGCATGAAATTATCATCGGGTTCATCATGCAATACATGTCGAAAGCCAACTATTTTTTTTTGAACTGCATATTGAGCCAAGTATTCTTCTGCCTGGGGATTGCACAAAGGGATCCAACCTACTACACCCTTGATGATTGAATATTTGTCTGCCAAATCAAGCAAAAAATCCGTCTCACTCAACATTTGTCTTGCTTGCACAGCAATAGTACCATCGATTGCATTTCCATCAAGCAAATGTTGAAGGTCGGAAGGTAAAAAATCCCTTTTTATAACCTGATGTTCATCCGACATCCAAATATAGTCAGACGTGTTATATTTCCAAAAGTGCTGATGGCTATCAATTCTCATAATTAATAATTCCAATTTTGGTTTAAAACTGGTGCCAATATTTTCTGTATTTCCCCCAACAAATTTTCATCAATCGGTTCGAAACTCCAGGCAATACTGCGGCGAACAGAGTCGGGGTTGGCACTGCTGAACATGGTTGTTGTTATATTCGGATTCTGCGAAGAAAATTGGATGGCTAACTTTTCAATCTCAGTGCCCTGTTTTCTGCAATGTTCTGCGGCAAGAGCAAAAACTGCTCTTTGTTCAACTGTTGCAGGATGCCAATCAGGGGCACCTCTAGACGTAAGAAGCCCTGATGAGAATGGTGAAGCACTTATCATTCCTATTCCCTTTGATTTGGCAAGAGGAAGCAATCCGTTAAGCCGCGTATCGTTCAAACTGTAAAGGTTGTGAGAAAGCCCTACGTCAATAATGTCTTCTTCGATGACCCTTTCCCAAAGATCAACAGGATACATTCCAATGCCAACGGCGCCTATCCTTCCCTCTGCCTTTAGATCCAGCAAGGTTTGCAACCCTTCATTGAGTGCCCATTCTGTATGTTGCCTGTTGTTGTATTCTATGTCGTGCAAATGAACAATATCAAAATAATCAACACCAATTCGGTGAGCACTTTCATCGAGGGATTTTCTTATCCCTTCATTGCTATAATCGAAACTGTCTGCACCATACCTACCAATTGGGGTATGCTTTCCAACTTTTGTTGAAATATAATACGCATCTCTTGGTATCTCGCTTAGTGCCAAGCCCAACACAGTCTCGGCCTTAGTTCCTCCATATGCCGGAGCAACATCGATATAATTGATGCCCAGTTCAATGGCAGCATGAACAGCTTCTATGGCATTTTTCTCGTCAACATCATGAAAAACCCCGCCAAGTGATGATGCGCCAAAGCTCAACTTAGAGACCCTAAAACTGGTATTTCCCAATTGCGTATAAATCATAGAGCGATTTGAATTTTCATGACTCCTTTTTTTTCAAGTGCCTTTTCCATTGCCAGTGGAATATCCTCAAAACGAAATATATCAGTAACAATTCCTTCAAGATTGATGATGCCGGCAGACAATAGATTAATGGCATCCTCAAAGACATTTGCAAAGCGAAAGGATCCAAGGATCTTCAATTCCCTGTTCATGATCAAATTACCTGGGATGGAAAACTGTTCTGGCAAAGTGCCGACCAGCACCACCGTTCCGCCTCGACGGACAACCTGGAGTCCATTAGCCAGTGCCGATGGAACACCTGAAGCCTCGAAGACGATATCAAATCCAGCAGACGATTTCCATGCATTTTCATCAAGTGGATTGACGGCATGATTGGCCCCACTTTTAAGGGCAAACTCGCGGGCAAACTCGTCCACATCGCTCAGAGTTGTATTGTATGCCCCAAATGCTTTTACAACGCGGAGAATGAGTTGACCAATGGGTCCGCCACCAGTTATCAGTATGGAGGAACCTGCAATTCGACCAGCCTGCCTTACTGCATGCATGGCTACACACAATGGTTCAAGCAAAGAGGCCTGGGCCAAGCTTATTCCCGAGGGAAGCACAAAGCAGTTAGCTGCAGGCGTCACCACAAATTGACCCATTGAGCCATCAATATGGGGGTCGCAACTTGCAGATCCAAAATATTTCATTGAAAGGCAGAGATTATAATGCCCACTGTGACAGTGTTTGCAGTTTCTACAAGGCATCGAAGGATCTACCGCCACCTCATCTCCTACTTTGAGATATTGAACATTTTCACCAACGCTGTGGATTATCCCTGAAAACTCATGCCCAAGTGCAAATGGTTGCTTCGGTACAAAATTGCCGCAATAACCATGGCGAAAATAATGAACATCCGAACCGCAGATTCCTGTGAATTTGGGTTGAACAAGAACTTGATCTGCCCCGAGATTGGGAATGGATTTTTCAGACAACCGAATGTCTTTTGAACCATACAATAAAAATGTTTTCATCATCATTATCTAAAGTTATGTAAGGCGAAAATATGTTTACAACAACACTGCTCATTTCCCAAAAACACGCACAGAATATATCTGCACACGATCAATTCCATTGGTTTCACTGCACACAATTCTAACTGACGAAACATTGCTGATGTTAAAATGGTGTAAACAATTTCGTTGGTAGTTGTTGTTGACTGTTGTCAAACAAATTTCCGTTCCATCAGCTAAAGTCGCTACTATCTTATATTTCTTCACGATTGATGGAATGGCATTGGTTTGATATCCCTGCCAGCTCTGACCAAAATGAAATTGCAGAGATGAATCGAAAAGAATTTGAACCCCTGTTATATCACGTGGATTATCCCACTTTAGTTCCACCCATTCCGGCCTTTTAAACAGGCTTTTAGCAGACACCCACAGGTTGGGAATATTTGTTGGACGACTGTTTGCATTGACAACCATGGAAGGCTCATAAATGGATTGCTCAGGATAAATGCGGCATGAAAAAGAGAACCCAAGGAAGCTGCTCATGTTCCGGAACTTTTGGGCATGCTCATTCCAACTTGGAACCATTACTTCAGCACCATCAGCATCAGCGGCTTTTTTCTGACCAATTGCCAATGACCTGAGTGTCCATTTTGAAAAAGGATTGGGACGAATAGGGTCTTCAGGACGAGGGTAATAACGAAGCTGTCCGGGTGGTGACTCAATCACATGAAGTCTGATTAATGGATTCGCATCTACTATGAGAAAATGCCATCCGGGCTGAGCAATGCTACAAGAAATTGGAAGCGTTACCCATTGATCAATCCCCGGATTGATTTCTATCGTACCCGACGCCAATTCCTTATCGGGATAAGTGGACGAATTGGCTGGGCCTTGATTAAATGAATATTTTAATTGTGTTGACTCGTTTGCATCCACCCGAACCTGAATGGAATCAACCCGATCAGTGATGATTGATAATAACTGCATACGTGGTTCAGAAAGAGGTTCTTTTCCCCAACTTTCAACATGATCAAACCCGTTGAAAACAGAAGATGCAGAAACAGCAGCCGACGGAGCGATGTCTTGAGGAAGTGATGTGGCCAGGTGATGAATATGATGGTCTGCTTTGATCAAATCATGCTGAACGACCTTGAAATGCTTGTATTGAGAAAGTTGATTGGCTGCACAACCCAATACAACAGCTTGGGCGGCAGCCATCCCAACGGCCTCACCCAGTTGGGCGCAGGTAAGCATAACCCTGGTGCTGGACAGCGCATAATGTGTTGCGCTGATGTTGCGTCCTGCAAAAAACAAATTAGAAACATTCCGAGAATAGAGAGACCGAAGAGGCACATTGTGTGGCCCACGGAGATATTGATGTGTACTTGGGTTTTCTTTATCATGAAATCCACCAGGAGGATGGTGATCAAATCCCCAACCTCCATAAGCCATTGCATCATCAAAGTGAACCTGACGATCGATGTCACCCATTGTCAGAATATGGTCGCCCTCGAAACGCCTGGATTCCCTCTTGCCGGGAACTGCCCCCATCCAATCGAGCTCGTAATTAATGAGCTTTTCTGCAATCGGGGAACGATTTTTTAGATAGTCCCAGACTGCAAGGGTGATACGTTGAACTTCATCTTTTATTTTTAGTGTATCGTGAACCGTATCGAGTTCTCCACCCCATTCCAACCACCAAAACCCACCCGTGTCGGGAAAGAAATGCTGGCTTACAGGACGATAAGGGCCAAAGTCATCTGCATTGAGTTCCAGCCTTACCCATTGGGGTTTCAAAAAAGGAATAGGCCTTCCCGCATCCCGGGCCCTTAACTGTAAACTCATCCCCATTGTTTCTTTGGCAGGTTCATCTGGGCACATCGGCTCATCAAATTCTGAACGAGCTTCTACACCGTATCGATACAATGCACCAGCCTCAGCACCCACCACACCATCACCTGAACAGTCAGCAAAGCAGGAAGCCGAGAATATATGCCAGGTTTCGGCCATGGAACAGTATGCCTTGATAGATGCAATTCGAAGGTTGCTGGTTGTGGAAGGATGACTTTCAGCACCCCCGGTATCAACACTGTTGACGGCACAATTCAGAAACAAATCAAGGTTGGGCTCGTTCCTGACAAGATTTTCCAGCTCAAGGTTCCACCCCTCTGGACTCCATGTAGGATTTCGGTAAAGGTTGTTTAAAAAAAGTTCCTCTATAATGCCTGTTTCACGAGAATATGCAAAATTGCACTGCGTAGCACCAACCGGTGGCACACGAATTTCGGTACTTGCATTTCCTCCAAGAACAGGTCGATCCTGCACCAATGCAGTCTTTACCCCTTTTCGAGCAGCGGTCACCGCGGCACAAATGCCGGCCAATCCGGCACCTACGACAACAAAATCATAACTGTGTTCGACTGTTTTCATGCAAAATTCGTTCTAAAATTTATAGTATGTTTTTACACTTGTTTAAATTCTCCCTATTCTACCAATCAAAAAATGAACCAACAAAAAGGCTATTAAATAAGCAGACCCAATAAAAATAAATATTGGAAAATAGGAATGATTTCCAACCGTAATACCAATTAGCTTTTGGGTAACGACACTCATCAAACCTCCGAGGGTTCCACCAATGCCAGTTACCGTAGCTTGGATATTTTTAGAATAGACTTCCGTAGGCAAGGTGATGTTTGACCAAAGTCCGTGAGCCAACATGATAGCAGACATCAAGAGAATGGCAGCGATGGCGCCAACTTTTAAAGTAAGGGCAAAACAAAAAACCGGAATGGCAAGAGACGCAATCAACATGATGGTCTTCCTTGACTTGTTTAAACTCCAATTTTTTCTTTCGATCAGAAGTTTCGGAAAATAGCCGCCTAGTATGGTTCCAATACCCATTGCGGCATAGGGTAACCAAGCGGTAATGCCTATTTCTGCCAATGAAAGACCCTGAACATCGTGTAAATATTTTGGAATCCAAAAAATAAAAAAATACACCACTGGATCAATGAATATTCTTCCTGCAAAGCAACCCCAGCTTTCCTTTCTTGTTAAAATCCATTTTATGCCAACAGAACTTGAATGAGACTGGTCAATTTTATCCTTTTCCTCACTTAAAATCAATGCTTTTTCATCTTCAGATATTCTTGTACTCTGTTCTGGTAAATAATAATATCGCAACCAACACAGGAGCCAGACAAAACCCAATGCCCCTGTTACAACAAAGGCCATTCTCCAACCCCAACTAAGTGCGATAAATGTCACCAAAGGCACGGCAATGGTTGCTCCAATTGCAGAACCAGCACTGAAAATCCCTACTGCTAGCGCCCGTTCTTTTATTGGAAACCACTCTGTGATTGACTTAACACCCGCGGGAAAATTTGCAGACTCGGTGATTCCTAAAAAAAATCTGGCAATGGAAAATTGACCAACCGAATTGGCAAAAGCATGTAAAACACTAACCAGAGACCAGCTTCCAACAGAATAAGCAAATCCTTTCCTCGTTCCGATCCGATCAATGATAGTTCCACTGATGGCATACATGATGGTATAACTGAAAACAAACAAAGCAGTGATGTTGGCATAATCAACATCCGTCCAGTGCAATTCCTTTTGGATGGTTGGCGCTAGGATCGCCAGCGTATTCCTATCGATATAATTCAATGCAGAAGCAAAGCAAAGCAATATTGCTATTTTCCACCTTAATGATGTGTTCTTAAATATTTTCATTTAATTCATTGTTTCAATTGGCAGATCGCCTCTAATTTTGTTTAATCAATCCTACCCCATCGGCAATAATATATCCATCTGCATTTTCATTGGAAATTGTAAGCGTTGCCGGCTTCCCCTTTTCAAAATAAAATTCTCCAATCCTGATCGCAAACCCAAGATTATCTCCCTTTCTGAAGTCCCAATCTAACTTTTGAATGCCAGCAGCATGCTGGATGGTGATCTTTGCATTAGATGCCGCTTTCCCATCAGGAAAATACATGATGCAAACTTTATAGAGACCAGGTTCACGCACGGGCAATTGATATATGCATTCAGCTGCCTGATCAGGAGCGGCTTGTTGGCAATCATAATTGAACAAATTCCGCATGCCAGCAATTTTTTTCGGCTCCCATTTTCCTTTGTAAAGAATCTGGTTTTTATCAGCAGATGTTACAACCCCACCGATATTTTTAAGCTGCTCTGGATAAATACAATGAGAAGCAGTTCCCTTAGGTCCAATCTCTTGGGGGAAAAAAGGGTCGATCCTTGTTTTAGAAGCTAGGTTATTTTCCAGAACAAGGTTCCAATTTCCCATGATGGGCTTAATTTCTTTGTCTCCTGCATTGTAAATTACATTGTTCCTAACGGTTGTATTGCTCGTGGCCCAGTCGATAAATATTCCATTTGCCAATGTTCTTCGAGGCTTTCCATTTTCCAACTGCTCATAACCCCATATATCATACAAGTAATTGTTCATGATATAATTGGGTGCTGCTAAGCGGTTCATGGTACCAAAATGAATGGCAGCACCGTCAATTGTTGTTTGCATGCAATCGTGGATTTCATTAAACTCTACCACGTTACCGCCCTGATTTCTAAATACAAAAATTCCATTTCTGGATAAGTCACGAAAGTTATTGTGTCCTATATAGTTCCCTTGTTCCATGGCCATGGAAGCAGGCCGTGAATCAATGTGAACACCTCCACCATAGTAGCGGATTTTGCCACAATGTTCTACGGTATTTCTGGTTATTCGATTGAGTATTGGGAATACTTTTGATGCTTTTTCACCGGTTGTATAAATTTTAGTGTCATCCATATAAGATAACCTAGCACCAGTGAGGAGAACACCACCACCACCTGAATTTTTCACCGTGTTATTATCAAAGACGTTGTTTCTACTGTCGAGGTGTAACCATAAAGCATACCCACCAATGTTATCAAAATGACAGTTTGATATATTGCAATTTTGGGCATTTTCAAACATGACTGCACAGTCCGTATGAACCCTTGCTTCAATCTGACCCAATGTAAAAGTTGTATGTCGAAAATCAAAACCTTGAAACGATATGTTCTTGACATACGCCCCTGTTTCTATATCCCCTTTGAGATAAAATATCCTATTCAAGTAAGGAGCAACTATTTCGGAATTGTTAGGAGACTCCCCAGCCAATGGCTTATAGAATAATCTTCCCAAATCGTGGTCAAGATACCACTCCCCTGGCATATCCAATTCCGCTTTAACTCCTTCAATCCAAAACCAGCTACCCTTGTCTATTTCAAAATGTTGTTCTCTTGGACCTAAAGTAATGGTCGATTTTTCAGTGTCAATTCCAATAACATCATTCCATTGGTTGAAAAAACGCCAGCGTGGCACGATATTAATCTGTGCATCTGCCTCTTCACCCCAACTTTTCTTCAGCTTCCCGTCAGCAACTTGCAGTTGATTATTTTTTGAAGAAACTGCGTACAAGAAAGGATTGCTCTGGTTCGTGTTGGGATAACGGGCGCGAATGGCCCTTTTGCCATTAACAAATAACTCACGAAAGTTCCAAGAAGATGAGATCTCTTTTGAATACTTTTCTGGGGTATTGACATCTGCTTTCCAACCTTTTGTTTTCGGAACATCTGTATACCAAATACCATCCTTGCCCTTCAGCCAATTGCCTGTTATGAGACGCCCACCACTCAACACTACTTTTTCGCCAACTGCTGTTTTCCAGACAATTGGAGCGGAGGCTGTACCTGAATCTTCAGATGTAAATTCTATCGTTCTTGGCAAATAATACACACCACCTCGAACGATTACTTCAATCGGCTTATTTACTCCATTTTTTTTTGCTTCTCTCACTGCTTGTTGTGCAGCTTCAAGCGAACCGAAGGGCTGATTAATGGAGCCATCATTTGCATCTTTACCATTCACCGCAACATAAAATTTCTTCACTCCATTTTCAGGTAACTGAAAGGAAAGCAAAAGACATGTAATTACTAAGGCCAATCCAAAAAAAACTATTCTTAGCATAATCTATTTTTTTATTATCATTTCAAGTTGTTTTCCTAATACTTCATATCCTATAGGCTTGGGATGCAAACCATCATTAAAAAATACTTCATTGATCTTTCCATCTTCCTTTAAAAAACTTTTACTGATGTCTGCAAATCCTACTTTTTCTGATTTGGTCATCTTACGAATATCTTTATTGACTGCAACAATTCGATCTTCGTAATCGCGCCTTGGGTAAATAGCCAGGATTGTTATTTCAGCTTGAGGCTGGTGCACTTTAATAACTTGCACTAAAAAGCGTAGCCCTTCCAAAATTTCTTCATTGCTATTTACACGAAGGTTATTGGTTCCAATGTTAATTACAATCTTTTCCGGCGTAATTCCATCCAATTCATCGTGGTAGATTCGCCACAAAACATTTTCAATTCGATCAGCTCCAAATCCAAAATTTCTCACATCATAAGGAGCAAGGTATTTCTGCCAAGATTCTGTGCTTCTGGCATTCGGTTTGCCCCCCCAGTTATGGGTTATTGAATTGCCTATAAGCAATATTTTACTAGGTTCTGTTTTGTTTAGTGCTATTATTGAGTAATGACGTGCCTCCCAATCAAAGTTGGCAGGAGTTCTGCGTTGGCGAATTGGAATTTGCGTTTTTAATTTCCCAACCGGTTCTTTAAATATTTCACGAAGTTTTTTTTCATAAGCCTCTGCGTAATACATCATACCAAGATCGTTGGGATGCTCTCCATCAGACATCTCATCCAGTTGCATGCCAATTTCCTGCTTTGTAAGAAGATATAAACCACTTATATTTTCATTGAGTAATTCTTTGAATGTTTCATTTAGCAGTTTGTTAGCGTCTTCACCCAATGTTTGTCGATTAGATTTCAAATATCCATCAGTATAGCCGGCATGTTCTGTAAATAAAATGGGAGTTCGGGGATGCTTTTCCCGAATTGTTTTGATTGTTTCAATAATGGATTTTGATCGTTCAATGGAATCCATAGCTGTATTGACAAGATCAAGCATAACATCAAAAACATAGATCCTGGCATCAATTTCATTTATAATTTCAAGCATTCCTTTTTCAAGCAGGCCATTTTTGGAAAACCCCAAATTGACAACACTCCGATCCAATTTACGAGATAAAATATTTGTCCAAGCCATACCAGGGCGTGTGGAGCTTTCACCTAGTACAATAGAAGAACCATAGACAACGATTGGCTTTTCAATACGCTTAGGAAGAGCCTTAAAGAGACTTCCTTCAGGCACCCCAATTTCCAAGTGGTCAATCGTATTGAATAGGGGTAAAAAAAGCTGATACTCCCGACCTAATTTATGAAAATTATCATTAGGACGAAGTTGGCTAAAAGTAAATTGCACCGAATCTGTAATTGAATAGTTGGCAGATGCCCAATGCATTAATCCATCACTATCAATTGCATATAGATCGACACCACTCACCCCAGTTGAAGACATGTTAGATGTAGCAACTGGACCTGATACTTTATAACGAACAATTATTTCTGGCGCATTGGAAACAAACCTGATTGAAAGCCCGGCACTTTGGCGCGATTGATCCCAAACAGATTTACTTACCAAGGGCTTAAGTCTGGAAGGAAAACGCTGGATGGAGTCGCGCATTTCTTTTGGCCAACCTTGTCCGTCAACCAAAGAAAAAGTACTATCAGATAGTCTCCACCAGACATTATTTTTTTGGGCTGAAGCGGAAAAAACAAGTGCATTAAGAAACATGAAAATGAAAAAACGCATTATAATTATATTTTTAGACTGAGTAGCTACCCATCGTCCAATCATTGGAGAAACTGAGATATGTTCTTTTATGCTTTTATTTTCATTACCATGCGCCATAGATTTCAATTATCCAAATCTCGTTAATTAATTCATAATCAATTTTTGTTTATCACAGATTTAAGCGATAAAAAATATCCAGAGGCCATGATGCATATAGGAACATTACAAATGACCACTGAATGAATATTTAATCAAACAAAATGTTTTTCATCAATACCCTGGATTTTGCACAAACCCTTTATTCTTGTTCACATCAATCTCAGATTGTGGTATGGGCCAAAGGTTGTTGTACGACTTAAAAACCCTTGGATTGTCCATTATCTTAAAATTACCAACTACAGACAACAATGAATTGAATGAAGTATAATCAGGAGATGAGTTTTCATCAAGTGAAGGTTTGGGAAGCGTATAATAAATAGCTTTATTCATTGCCTTTCCAAAGAGTATTCCATTCATTACTTTATCTCCAATGTTCCATCTGCGAATATCAAACAAACGCAAACCCTCTCCCGCCAATTCTATTTTCCTTTCCCTTCTTATAATAGCTCGCAGTTCTGTTTGGCTGGTCGTTTTTATTGCAGGATAGAGAGTGGTTTGTGCAACTGCAACTCCATAACCACGAGCCCTTACAAGATTGATTGCATCAAGAACGGATGCATCTATTTGGTTGAGTTCAATCTTGGCCTCAGCGTAAGTCAACAGCACCTCTGCGTAACGAATCAGCATCAAAGCCAATTCTGACTGGTTGGGCACTGCGATATCTAGCGGATCCAGATATTTTTTCAAGATGTATCCTGAATAAGATGAGAACGCATTGGTAACCTCTAGATTCGGAATCTTGGCCAAAGTAGGTGTATACCTTGTACAGGTTAGGCTGTCGGGATGGTATGTCATGTTGAATGTGATACCTCCGGTACCAAACCAGGTATCGCCATCACCCAACAAACTTTGACGCATCCTCGGGTCCCTATTTTTGAAAGGATCTAGTGTTGAGTACAATGGTGATTTATCAATTGTCAAACCATCAGTACATTCATAACTGTCCGCCAAACCCCTTGTAGGTACAGCCCCAGAAAAACCACTTGAATTTCGGGCCTGATTGTTTTGAGGCGTTGCATTGGTGCGGATTGTTAGCTTATAATCAAACGCAAAAATCGTCTCTCTTGAATTTTCCCCTGCATACATGAAGAGGTTTCTATAATTTGGATAAAGTGAATGGTATCCAAGGTCCATGACTGCTTTTGAGGCCGCAGCAGCGATATCCCACTTGGAATTATAAAGTGCTATACGGGCTTTAAATGCCAATGCAGAGGTCTTAGTAGCGCGACCTATATCTGTGCCTGTGTAGGACAAAGGCAATTTGGCGGCAGCAGAATCCAAATCATTAAAGATAAAATTCAGTACCTCTGCCTTTGGCGTTCTAGGCAAGAATGATTCTTCAGCGGGAACTGACTTTACAACCAATGGAACATCTCCATACAATGAGATAAGAGTTCCATAATAATATGCACGCAGGAATTTAGCCTCCCCTTCAATGCGGGAATACTGTGCAGCAGAAGTTACAGCCTTTGCTTTCATCATGTTATCCAACAGCATATTACACCTGCCGATGCCGATATAAGATTGCGTCCAAATAGTCTTGATCATACCTGTATTGGAAGTGTGTTGACCCAACCCGATGGTTTGAGCGTCAGTAGCGGGCCTTTGCCATATTAAATCAGATGTACCTTCAAGCTGCAGCTGGTATGGAAATCCATCCTGTGTGTACGACAAATTACTATATGCAGCGTTGACTGCTAGCGTCAATTGGTCGGCAGTAACATAGTAGGTTGCACTATTGGGTTGATCTTCTGGATAACGGTTGAGATAATCTTTATTACAACCAACAAGCAGCATTGCAATAAATCCAACAATAATAAAATTTATATTTTTCATCCTGTTTTCTTTTTATGAATTATTTTAAACTGATGCGAACTCCTGTAACAAAAGATGACACTTGGGGATAGTTAAAAGGATTTCCCAATGGTGCTTCAGGATCATATCCAGGCACTTTATCCCATGAGAAAACATTCTGACCACTTACGTAGATTTTAAAGAAGGAAAAAGGTGTTTTCTTCAAAACAGATTGAGAGAAAGAATATCCAAGTGAAATAGTTTTCAATTTGATATAGGAAGCATTGTCCATCCAGTAACTTGATGTCTGCTGATTATTCGTTTGGGATATGAAGAATCGGGGATAGGTGGCATTGGCATTTTCTTCAGCAGTTTTGCCCGAACTCCAACGGCCAAGATGTATATCTCTAACACCACCAGCGTTAAAGAAAGCCCATGCAGCATCTTGTATCTGTAAACCATTGTACTTGCCTACTCCCTGGAAAAAGAGGGTTATATCGAATCCCTTATAATCAAAAAACAAATTGGCACTGTACGTATTTCTGGGAATACGGCTACCAATGATAACACGATCAGATGCGTTTATTACGCCATCTTTATTTTGATCCACGTACTTGATGTCACCTGGCTTTACTGTACCATATTGAGTAGCACTTGCAGTAATTTGTTCTTGTGTTTGGAATAAACCAGCTGCCTGCAAACCAAATAATGCCCCTATCTCTTGACCTTCCTTGGTAATTTGAAATCCTGAAATATATGGTCCTGTTCCTTTCAAATCAAGAACCTTATTCTTTACATCAGAAAATACCCCAGTGATTCCGAACTTAAAATCTTTTCCGATTTGATCGTTGTAATTGAGTTGTAAGTCCCAACCCCTGTTTTCAACGCTCCCTGCATTCTGAACCCCTGGGCTCATACCTACAATCAATGGAATGGGAAGGGTTAGAAGGATATCATTTGTATTCTTTATGTAATAGTCGAACTCAACATTCAATTTATTTCCCAAAAACCCAGCGTTAAATCCGAGATTTTTAACCTCGGTGGATTCCCATGAAATCTTTTTGTTGGCAACGGTGTTTTGGGAAGAAACACTAACAATATTTCCATTGAAAACCCCTGAACCAAGTACTATTGATGATATGTATGGGTAATCTCCGACATTCTGATTTCCCATTGTTCCCCAAGAAGCCCTTAGTTTTAGAAGGGATAACCATTTTATATCATCCATGAATTTTTCCTTAGACATTATCCAACCTGCAGAAATGGAAGGGAAAAATCCAAAACGTTTGTAATCGGCTGAAAAACGAGATGATCCGTCATAACGGGAATTGATTTCCAGCAAATATTTATTACTAGCCACCAGGTTCAATCGACCAAAGTAAGACCTAAGGGCCCAAGAGGTTGCATCGCCAGTAACATTTTGATTCAGGGCTGGATATGCATTGAGCTGAACAAGATCGGGAAAAAGGGTAAGCTCCCTTGAACCGCTAAAACTCTGCGTAACATTATCCGTTTGCTCTGCTCCTGCCAATAAATTAAAGTCTAACCACTTGAATTCCTTGGTATAATTCGCCTGAACCCTAAGATAATTATTCAATCCATTTGTGTTGGAATTGGAAAGTGTATTCTTGGTAGGGCTACTGAAAAGTAATGCCTTAGAGTCTATATTGAAATATTCAACCCTTTTTTGGTTATTTTTTACAAAGGAAGTTGAAAACTTGGGTGCATAGTTGAAGTTGATATTGAGGCCTTTGATGGGTTTATAGTTGGCCTGTAAGTTGATCAACCCACTGTTACTCAAATTGCTGTTGACTCCAGATGCAAAAGAATAAGCCAACGGGTTACCACCCTCCCAACCTGGTCCCCATGAACCATCAGAATATTTTGAGGCATAAGTCGGGGGCACCCTGTAAACCTGGCGGAACAGCTCAGAATAACCGACAGCAGGTAAATTGGTATTGTCCCTTCTAAGGTTGATATCAAACTGAAAGTTCAGCTTTTCCGATGCCTTATAATCAGTATTAAGGCGAAGACTATAACGATTGAAGCCGGAATTATTTACAATACCGTTTTGATTCATATAATTTATTGCACCCAAAAACTTGATTCGATCAGATCCCCCATTAAGCGTAATATCATGCTGCTGTTGCAAACCATTCGTAAAAGTAGCCCTCTGCCAATCAGTATTGGGAAAATGGTCAGGATCCTTAGCATTATTGGCCATATAGTTGGCAATAAAATCAGGAGTAAATTTTGGTGCAGCACCTTCATTGGTCAAAGCTTCATTATACATCTGCATAAAACCAACTGCATCAAGGTATTTCGGCTTATCAACAGGCTGTTGTGAACCATAAAATCCAGAATAATCTACCTTCATCACCCCTGATTTTCCTCTTTTTGAGGTTATAAGAATCACACCACCTGCTGCGCGGGATCCATAAATAGAGGCAGATGCTGCATCTTTCAACACCGAGATTGACTCAATATTATTAGGATCAATATCGCCAACATTAGCAACTACTCCATCAATCAGGACCAAAGGATCATTATTGCCTAGTGTACCAATGCCACGGATACGAATCTGCGCATTTGCCCCCGGCTCACCATTGAATTGGGAAACTGTAACGCCCGGTAAGGCTCCCTGAAGGGCCACGGTAGTATTAAATACGGGGCGTTTTATAAGTTCTGATCCAGTGATTACAGACACCGCTCCAGTGAGGTTCACCTTTTTCTGACGGCTATAACCAACCACGACAACCTGATCTAGCACCTCATTTGTTGGCTCTAGGATCACTGTCAATGGAGTCAGGGATGCAGCATATTCGATGGATTTGTATCCCACTGCCGAAAATAAAAGAACAGAAGAACTTTTTGCGTCAAGACTAAAAAAGCCCGTTGCATTTGTCACTGTTGCCACATCAGATTCCTTGATTTTAACAGTAACCAATTCAATCGGCTTGCCATCTGAAGAAATTACTTTGCCAGTTACCTTGACGGTCTGTGCAAAAACATCTCCAGTAGTAAATTGGAATATAAACAGGAATAAGCAACAAATGTGAATTTGTATTTTTTTCATAAAACAAGTATTGTTTCTCGAACATAGGAATAATTATTTTCTTAGTAAATAGCAACAAGTTGACAAAACGAATAATATATATCGTAATCGTTAACGTTCTCGTTACCGATAGATAGTAAATTTTTTAAAGGAGAACAATAATCTTACCTACAAACAGTTTCATTGATATTTTTTCTTAAAATTTCATTACTATAAAATGTATTATCTATCTAAAAAATAACATAAATTCGAACTTTAGATAGCAAACTTCTTATACCATGTCACGTGCAAAATGTCCTAAATGCAACAAGCCTGAACGAATTCTAAAAGCAGGGATAGTTCGAGGTAAACAACGTTACTTCTGCAAAGATTGTAATTACCATTTCGTCTTAAACAATGTCAAGAAAAAAGTTACCTCCTCCCGAAATAGAATAGATGGACAAAGTTCTTTACGCGATATTGCTGAGGCGGCAGGTGTATCAACCGCAACAGTTTCAAGGGCTTTAAACAACCGACCTGATATAAACAAAGAGACGAGTCAGCTGATAAAGAACCTGGCGATTTCGATGAATTACCAGCCAAATATTCTTGCTCAAAGTTTAGTAAATCGGGCAACACATACATTGGGTGTAATCATACCCAGCCTTGAGACAACCATATTTTCAACAATGTTAAGTGGTATACAGGAAGTTGCTGCATTGGCTGGATACAGGGTAATTATTTGTACGTCAAACGAGAAACATGAGACAGAGATTGCCAATATCCAGGCACTGATGAACAACATGATTGATGGTTTATTGATATGCCACAGTGTACATACCAGTTCCTTTGAACATCTAAGGATTCACATGGGTAAGCGAATTCCAATTGTACAATTCTACCGTGTGGCTGTAGGGCTGCCGGTTTCACAGATCTTAGCAGATGATGAAGCGGGGGCAGAAGAAGTGACCGATTATTTAATCAAGAAGGGATGTCGAAAAATTGCAATCCTTTTAGGCCCCAAAGAACTCTCAATCACACAAAACCGGTTAAAGGGATATCAAAATTCACTAAAAAAATACGGAATCAAAGTAGATAATAAATTACTAGCCCATGTTGACTTTAGTCTTGAGAGTGTATTAAAATCTTTAGACCAATGGTTAAAAATAAAACCTGAGATCGATGCCATCATATCCATTTCTGATAGAAGTGCAGTTCAAATCATCCGCCATCTCAAGGAAAAAAAAGTGCCTGTTCCCGGAAAAATTCGTGTATTTGGTTTTGGAAATGAATTTGTCGGGGAAATCGTAGATCCGGCGCTGAGCACTTTTAATACTAATACGAAACTTATTGGAGAAGAGGCCGCGCGTTTAATAATTGAACAGATCATTACAGGAAAACAAGATTTGACAACAAATCTTGTTCCAGGAAAAATGATAATAAGGAAATCCGGATGAAAAATCAGGTGATTACTATATGCCAATCAGCTTGCAAAAAAAATTGGTACAAAAATGCTTACACCCAATGATAAATTGATTCAAAAATAAAAAGGGGATACCCCCAATACTGATGAAAATGAAATCCCGAATCTTTTATAGTCTGATGTTTATTATGGTTTTTTCTATTTACAAGGTCCACGCATTGATCAGAATAGAACAATGGAATGTATTTGAAACATCTTTCATTTCAGACCGAGAGTACAGCAATCCTTTCGTGGATGCAGAAGTTGATGTGTTATTCAGCAATGGCAAGCAGCAATGGGTGGTTCCCGCTTTTTGGACAGGGGGGAAAAAATGGATGGTTCGATTTGCACCACCTGTGCAGGGTCAATACAAATACCGGGTTGTATGCACAGATAAGTTGAATGCAGGACTGAATGGGAGGGAACAATCCATAAGGGTTGTAGGATACAAGGGTGATAACCCATTGTTGAAACATGGATTCATAAAAGTCGCAGAAGATAAAAAACATTTTGAACATGCCGATGGTACCCCTTTTTTCTGGTTGGCAGATACGTGGTGGAAGAACCTTTGTAAAAGGATAACATGGAAAGGTTTTCAGGAATTGACTGCAGACCGCAAGATGAAGGGTTTCAATGCGGTTCAGATTGTTTGCGGCCCTTACCCGGATGAAAAAATGATGGAGCCAGATTGGGAGAACGAAGGCGGTAAGCCATACGAGAACATTGATTTCAGCCGGGTTAATCCAAGATATTTTGAATTTGCCGATCGCCGGATAAAACACCTTGTTGATGCTGGAATTGTACCAGTGATTGTTGGGGGTTGGGGAAGACCGCAGGGTGGTGGAAAGAGTACCCTCGAACAAGTCGGCTTAGAGGGCTTCAAGCGGCATTGGAGAAACCTCATTGCCCGATATGGGGCCTATCCTACAGTTTGGATTGTGGGCGGCGAAGCCAAAGACCAATATGGTCCTTGGTCAGCATTGGCAATGTATTTGAAACAGACGGATCCTTATCACCACATTTTAACCTATCACGCTCCTGCACATCCACGTCAGGCGATAAAAGACAATTCAGTGTTTGATTTCGATATGGTGGGGATTGGGCATGATGGTCTAAAAACAGCCATGCAATCTCTTGAGTTGATGAAATCTTGTCAATCGCAAGCTCAACTAAAACCGGTCCTGTGCGGGGAGGCATGCTATGAAGGCCACATGCAAACCAATTTTCACGACATGCAGCGGTACCTTTTTTGGAGCTTCATGCTAAGTGGCGCCGCTGGTCATACCTACGGTGCAGCCGGAATTTGGCAGGGCAGCATAGAAGGCAATCCAGGAATCAAGCCTGTTTATGACTGGACAACCTGGAAAGAAGGAATGAACTACCCAGGTGCCATTCAACTTGGTATTGGGAAAAAGTTTTTGGAGAATTATGACTGGTCAAAGTTGGAGCAGCATCCTGAGTGGGTTGAACAAGATTGCTTTGCGGCAGGCATTCCAGGTATGCTCCGTATCATCTACCAACCAAAGCGAAAAATCTATGATTGGAAAGGAACAATAGTGAAGCATCTTGAACCCGGTATATCCTACTCCGCATTCTACTTTGATCCAGCCACGGGTAGAAAATTTGACCAAGGCATCATCCAAGGGGTTAAAGGGGAATTCCAATCAAACGGACTTCCTTCTCCACAAGATTGGGTACTGGTTTTAGAAAGATTAGGGGTTCAATAGACTACCATGAGCAAATTGAGCTACCAGAAGATGAGCTGCCAAAAGATTTAATATTTTTTAATCATCTAAATATGAAATGATATAAAATAAAACAGGTATTTTAAACCTGATGCAAGATTGTTTTTCTCAAGCGGATCATTTTTTAGATCATACAGCTCTTCAGGGGATTTGATCAATCTATACCGAAAATATTTCCATCTTTCCGTCCTGATTGCTTCACTAGAAGGAATATCAGGATTGTCCCACAAATGTTCTATCAAAATAGAACTCCTGTTCAAATGGGCTTTGTTATTTACAAGCATAGGAGTCAGACTTTTCCCCTGATAGTTTTCAGGTGCAGTAATGCCTGCCATGTCCATCTTTGTCTATGTGATATCAATATTCAGCACCATTTCATCAACGATGGATGATTTTTTTACCCTAGGGTCGTAAATTATCAACGGTATTCTGATTGACACATCATACAACAGCCACTTATCCGCCAACTGGCGGTCGCCTAAAAAATATCCATTGTCGCCCATCACAATGATGATGGTATTGTCATCGATTCCTTTTGTCTTCAGTTGTTTCCTGATCTGACCAATTTCATTGTCGATTTCAGTAATCATGCGATAATACCCCTTGACCATATGCTGGTATTTTTCCGGGGTATCAAACCTTCATTTCCATCTTACCCTGTTGAACCCTTCCCTGGCTTCTTTTGGAAGACGATTGAAATATTTATCATCTCCCAACAATGGTTCAGGGATTTAAATATTTATAAAGATCAGCGGATTTATCCTGCCAGTAATATTGTTCTACAGAATTATCATGCCCGTGTGGAGCACTGAAAGAATCGGTAAGTATAAAAATGATGTTTGGCTTCTTGGATTGTGCAACAGCAGAAAACGAGGTTACAAACAAGAAGACTGAAAAAAAGATAAGACGAGAATTCAACATAAATTTATTTTAATTTCAACATTGCCCTTTTCTTTTTGACGAGCAGCAATGGCTTTCCATTGTTCTTTTGTTTTCTGTCTGTCAATGAGATGCAATTATAAGATTGTAGGACTTATGATTTTATTTTAAATACATGCTCCCCTCCACCCACTTCAATTTGCTTATTGGATAATACGATCAACGCGTTGCTATTTGTTGGGATGGTTACTTTAAGCTCAATAACCGAACCAGAACGACGCCATTCAGATGAGACCAAACCTTTGATAGACATGTGTGATCCTTTTACAAATGTCAAATCATCAACAAATGAAGGTTTAATGATTATTTTCTCAAAAGCAACAGCATCCGGATCGATACTGATGCCAGCAAGCGACTTCATCATCCAAGCACTTACACTTCCCATTGATGGATGATTCAGTGAAGCATCACCAATGTTTTTGGTAATGTCCCAAGCTTCAAACAAAGAAGTGGCATTCCATTTTTCAATCCAATACCCATAGGATGGTAAGGTGGTTTTCGTTGCAAGCCTGTACATAACATCATTGTAACCATACGCCGAAAGTACTTCTGGCACTACTGCGCTGCCGATAAATCCGAAATCAAGACTGTAATCATTGTCACGAATGCTTTGTGCAAGATTAGCCGCAACCTTTTTTTCTTTCCCCTTTGGCACAATACCAAAATAGAGTGGAAGCGCATAAGACAATTGTGTTTTGTTTGCATAGAATGCACTATCCGAATTGAAAAATTGATTGTTGATGGCTGTTTTGAGTTGTGCTGCTTTAGCCAAGTAAATATCTTCTTCTCCCTTGTTCAACAACTTACTCATTTTAGCCATTGTCATGCAATCATGATAATAATAACATGAAGTCATGAAATCAACAGGGGTGATCGACTTGAAGTACAACCAATCACCAAGGCCTTTCGTAAGCAGTCCCCTACTATCGCGGCAACTATCAAGAAATGTCAAATATTTTTTACATGTTTCATAAATGGCAGCATAAGGGCGTTGATCACCATAATACTTATAAAGCAAATCCGGCACGATGAAAATGGCAGCATCCCAAATGGGTCCGGCCCAATCAGAATCCCAATTCCAAGAGGTTGGCACCACTCCAGGCACATCACCATTTGGTTCCTGTGCATCTACCATATCATTCACCCACTTTTCGTAAATGTTCCTGCTGTTGTAATTCAACATTCCAGCCTCTTGCACCATAAAACCATCGGCCATCCATCCGTTCTTTTCTCTGTGGGGGCAATCAGTAGGGATACCAAAAAGATTTGACAAATAAGAGCGCTTACAATTTTCATAAATTTTATTCAATAAATCATTGGAGCATTCAAAATGACCAATGGGTTCAACCATGGAATGAAGTACAACCCCTTCAATGCTATTTAGATCCAAATTGATTGATGCGTCTGATGCAACCTCAACAAATTGAAATCCATGATACGTATAAGGAGGAATATATTCTTCCAACCCATCTCCTTTTAAAATGTATTCATCGCGTTGAATTACTTTTTCATTGGGAAGAATCCCGCGCAAGTGCATGTTGATGTTTGTTTGATCAAGCCTCCCATTCTTATCCAACCACTCACCATAACGAATGGTTACTTTAGTTCCTGCTTTCCCTTTTACTTTCATTTTAACCACACCAGCGATATTCTCACCCATACTATAAACATAGGTATTCTCGCTAACCACCTTCATGGATGCGGGTTTAAAAGTGCGGGAGATCCCTATTTCAGGCATCATTTGAGACACAATCAATGGAGCTGGCGCTTTTGTTATTATAGCATTTTGCCATTTTGAATCATCAAAACCATTTTTATTCCACCCGGCTTTTTCCAATCGTGCATCATAAGAAGCACCAACATATAAGTTATCATAGAGCAGAGGCCCCGTTGATGTCTTCCAGGATTTGTCGCTTGAAATCACCTCAGCAGTTCCATCTTCATATTTAATATGCAACTCACAAATCAATTGCGGACGTGCACGCCAGGGAGCAAGATTGTAATTCCATACTGTTGGTGTTTGATTGTTGAACCATCCATTTCCCAGTTCTGCAGCCAATGTATTTAACCCTTGATTCAAATTTGCAGTAACATCATAGGTGAGATATAATACGCGCTTGGAGAAGTCTGTATAACCTGGGTTTAAAGATCCAATGCCCACTTTTGAAGCATTCAAAAACAATGAGCAATAACCCAGTCCAGAAATATAGACCCTTGCTGATGTAGGTTTTGCTTTCAGGTCAAATGATTTTCGGAACAATGGTGCAGCTCGAAATTCTTTGTCATTCCCGTCTGTGATCCATTGTGCTCGCCAACCTTCTTGCCCTTGAATCTTGGAAGTTTCAAACCATTCAGGTGTTGATGCTGAACCTATGGAATCATTTATACCAAATGATTTCACCATCCAATAATAACGGGTATGCGATTTCAATTGTGGGATTGAAACAGAGACTCCTTGCTTTTCAGTTTTGGCAATACCAGAATCATAAATATCTGGCTTCCCACTCATTAATAAATTAGGACTTGTTGCCACCATTAGCCTGAATCCGGATTGTTGGCTTTTTCTTGAACTTAATGCATATTGCCAGTTGAAACGCAGTGTTGTTACATCTATCCCAATTGGTGAAGAATTAAATTCACAAAGAAGATGAATGGGAGGATTTTTTATAGGCGTTGAATATCCTGAAATAAAAATCATTGTAAAAAGACAGAGATGCAATATGCTTTTTATCATGAGAAATTATTTTAATGAATTTTAATCAAATATCGTTTTTAATGAATTGATTTCATCAACCCAATTAAACATGATTAAAACAATGACTCATTTTTTAGTCCGTTCCACCTCCCCAAACTAGAATCGATGTACAAGATTTTCGTTTCCCCTATCACTACAAGCATCGCAAGGAAACAGAATCAGAAGAGATTACTCATTTTTTTCGGAACGACGAGTGATTCAACGAAATACCACCACTCACCCACCTTCCTGGCATTGTGGCCCCAAGCAAATCAGCGTATGCAACATCTAGCAGGTTATCAATTTGCAAAAACAGTTTCATCTTTTTTCTCAGTAGTTGCTGTTCAAATTTCACGTTGAGTAAAAAATAATTAGGGGTGATAATGGCATTGATGTTGGATGCCTTTTGCTCATTTCTTTCTTTATACAAAGCAGACAACGACATGCTTGAATTGTTCATGATGAATTGCACAGAACCATTCCAAATGAATCTTGCATGTGATGACAAATAAAACGAAGGCTGTGCTCCAGCAGGTGTTTTAGAATTCAACCAAACTAATCCACTCATCCAACGAATGTCTATTTTTTCTGCAACCTTTTTGCTACCTGTGAAATCAATTTCGAAACCGCGTGTATTCACAGAAGACAAATTTGATGCGAGTCCGTATGTTCCTATCGAACTCAAATTGACTTTTCTAGGCATAGATGCATACGGCGTTGAAATCCAGTCAATCAAGTTTTGTTGATCACGCTGAAAATATGTTGTGCGGACTTGTACAAATGAAGAGAAATTATAATCTACTCCAGTCTCCCAATTCCATGCCTTTTCTGCCCTGAGGTCAGGATTGCCAATGCTTCCAGCAGTCACCAAGGTTTTGTTGTAGTTGTTGTAACGCTCTGTAAAATCTGCATCACGAATGCTCTTCCCACCACTTGCTCGTAAGGTTAATTTAGAAGGAGACCATGAAAAGTTTATTTGCGGGACCATCACCCACTTGTAACTTTCATCCCAATCTGCACGCATGCTTTCTGTCAACACCACCTTGTTTGATAATCTGTGCGTCATGATAGAAAAAACGCCAGCATGAAGGTGCTCGTGATTGCCTCTGT
>JBILHX010000234.1:0-2721 GCA_044350285.1 Chitinophagaceae bacterium
AGCCTGCCAAACTTTATCATACAAACCATGTCTTTTCAATGATTCAATATAGATATCATCTGCCGCTTGAAGAAGTTTTACCTTGTCTTCCGAAATATCACCCAAAATCCTGATTGCCAATCCGGGACCAGGAAAAGGATGCCTAAACAACAGTTCGTGTGGAATGCCTAATTCCAATCCCACTTTTCTTACTTCGTCTTTGAACAAAGATCGTAGCGGTTCGATTAGGCTTAGTTTCATGGTGTCAGGCAAACCACCTACGTTATGATGTGATTTGATGGTTACAGACGGACCATGAACAGATACGCTTTCTATCACATCAGGGTAAATTGTTCCTTGTCCAAGAAAAGAGATGTCCGTTAATTCTTGCGCCTCAGCATCAAAAACTTCAATAAAGGTTTTTCCAATCGCTTTTCTTTTTTCCTCTGGATTGGTTAGACCTGCCAACGCATCATAAAAAATTTGGCTTGCATCAACCCCTTTTACATTTAGATCAAGTTGCTCATAAGTTTTAAGAACAGATTCAAATTCATTTTTTCTCAACACACCATTGTCTACAAAAATGCCGAAAAGGTTTTTACCAATGGCACGGTGGATAAGGGTTGCGGCAACAGTAGAGTCTACGCCACCACTCAATCCCATCACTACTTTTTTGTCACCAATTTGTTCCTTAAGGGTATTGATTGTATCAGTGATGAAGTGCGCTGGTGTCCAATCGCCTGAGCATCCACAAATTTTATACAAGAAGTTTTGAATTATTTTTTTTCCATATTCTGAATGGTATACTTCCGGATGAAATTGAAGTCCGAATATGTCATTGCATGCAGGCTCTGTTACCTTGAAAGCAGCAACTGGTATAGAATTGGTTGTTGCCAGCAGTGTTGAGTTTTCCGGTAGAGAAAGAATTGAATCACCATGGCTCATCCAAACTTGTGATGTTTCTGGTACTTCGTCCAACAGGGTGTCTTCACTGTTTTTTTGTAGAATTGCACGTCCGAATTCTCTTTTTTCAGATTTTTCAACCCTGCCTCCAAAATAAGTTGAAATAAGCTGTGCCCCATAACAGAGTCCAAGTACAGGATGCTTCCCTGCAATGTTTCTGACATCAACTTGGGGGGCATTTACGTCATTAACAGAAAAAGGGGACCCGGACAGTATAACACCTTTCAGCTCAGGGCTAAAGGTGATTTCTTTGTGAAAAGGGATTATTTCACAATAAACGTTGGCTTCTCTTACTGCTCGTGCAATTAATTGCGTGTATTGGGAACCAAAATCGAGGATTAGAATTTTTTCAGTCATAATTAGTGGCGAAGTTAAGCGTTCGAATAGGCATTTAGCACTGAAATGCAGGTAAAAAAAAAGAGAATACCCTTAGGATATTCTCTTTTACAAAGATTTTATGCTGATTAAGCCAATTTTGCAATAGCCTTAGCCAAAGCACTTTTAAGGTTTGCAGCCTTGTTCTTATGAATTACTCCCTTTTTTGCCAGTTTATCGATCTTACTGATTACTGCGGGTAAACTTTCATTTGCCGCTGCTGAATCTGTTGTTGCACGTAAATTACGCATTGCATTACGGGTTGTTTTACCAACGTAACGGTTTTGCTCTCTACGCTTTGCTACTTGACGAACATCTTTTTTGGTTGCTTTATGATTTGCCATCCTTTCTTAATTTTTCTTTTATCGGGATGCGAAGGTAGTAATACTCAACTAATCAACCAAAAATATAGTCTTTTTGTAATAAAAAACCTTTTAACTAATAATATTTGCTGTTATTTTTTTGGAGTAAATAGCCGATATTCGCAAAACTTTTGTCTCACCATATTTATCTTCTATTCGAATGAAGGACTTTTCATACATAACATCATCACATCCGTCGTATATAGAGCAATTATACCAAGACTTCTCGCGTTCTCCAGAGAGCATTGATCCTGATTTAAGGAAATTTTTTGAAGGATTTGATTTTGCTGTTTCTAACTCTAAAGAACAACCTGTTTCAAGCAGTCAAAAAAATGTTGCTGCGGTTGATTGGAAAAAAGAATTAGGTGTTTATAGGTTAATTTTAGGGTATAGAAATAAGGGACACCTTATTGCAAAGACCAATCCCATTCGCACCCGCAAGGATCGTAATGCAAACTTAGAACTTGAATTTTTCGGTTTGTCAGAGGCTGATCTTACTTCTTCATTTTATGCAGGTAATTTGATAGGATTGGGAAATTCTTCTCTAAAGCAGATTCTTACCCATCTTCAACAATCGTATGCCAATCATGTCGGTATAGAATTTAAGTATATCAGCAACCAGGAGAAAATTGATTACCTAACAAATGAAATGGAAATCAATTTTTCAAAGCCAATTTCAATTGAAAAACAGAAGCGAATACTGGAGAAGTTGAATCAAGGTGTGATATTTGAGAAGTTTCTGCACACAAAATACATCGGACAAAAAAGATTTTCTCTTGAAGGAGGTGAAACCACCATTGCAGCATTGGATGCAATGATTAACACCGCCAGTGAAAATGATGTTCAGGAAGTTGTAATAGGCATGGCCCACCGAGGAAGGCTCAACGTGCTTGCCAATATCATGGGGAAAACCTATGAACACATATTCAGTGAGTTTGAGGGGAAGTCAATTCCAGACCAAACAATGGGTAGCGGGGATGTGAAATATCACCTTGGATATGGAAGCGAAGTAGAAACATCCGCTGGTAAAAAGATTTCATTA
>JBILHX010000235.1:0-2718 GCA_044350285.1 Chitinophagaceae bacterium
AGCTTCATCCATGTAGTGGGTGGTAATCACTACGGTAGTACCGAGTGAACGAATCTCCAAAATCAAATCCCACAAATTTCTTCTAGCCTGTGGATCCAAACCCGTGGTGGGCTCATCTAAGAAAATGATTTTGGGATCGTTAATCAGCGTAGTTGCAATGGAAAACCGCTGCTTTTGCCCTCCGCTCAATGATTTATATTCAGACTTTGCCTTGTCTTCTAGATTCACTTTTTTTAGCAAATCCAATGGATTAATTTTTCTGTTATACAATCCTGCAAAAAGTTCGATCAGCTCAAACAACTTCAGTGATGGATAAAACCCTGAGGTTTGCAGCTGAACGCCAATGATTTGCTTGATCTCATTTGGCTTCTTGTCCAAATCAAACCCTCCAATCATAACTTTCCCAGAGGTCTTGGTACGCAGGGTTTCCATAATTTCCAGCGTGGTTGATTTACCAGCTCCATTTGGACCGAGCAATCCGAAAATCTCACCTTGTTTTACTTGAAAACTGATACCCTTTACGGCTTCATAGGAACCATAGGTCTTACAAAGTTCTTTTACATCTATGATCATGGAAGTTTTTTATTTATCACTTAACCCTCGAATTTATTTTTCATTCAATCTTATTCGGTGCCTGAGCCTGTCGAAGGCCATTCTTCACTTTTGACTCTTCAATAAAACACATATTTTCCTGCATCCGAAACGGCCAACACAGGTAGACGCTTGTTTTCTTCAAAAAAATCATACATTTTTTTGAGGCTATTTTCAAAGTCTTTTAAACCGGGCTCTGTCTCAATAAATTTATCAAGGTATGCAGCACTGGCCTTTTCCCGATACTTGGCAGGGAAAATATGCACCGGTATGAATTCTTGTCCAGCTGCTTTTGCATAGGTTGACAAAACATACAGTTCCTCAATCTGCGCGTCCATTATAGGGATGCATCCCACAGTAACACAACTTCCATGAATATAAATATCTCCTCCAGGCTTCATTGAATCAGATAACAATTTATCGGCTGGATTTGGATAATTTAACCCCAAAGAAAGGTGATAATTGCTGTTGGCATTGAAATCGTTGATATAATAAAATCCTTCCGGCACCTGATAATCCCCTTCCATTCTTTTAGGTCCCATTGTACCTGCTAGCGCACAGATCTTATACTTTTTGAAAAATGAAAAGGAATCAGTCTTGCTGTTTCTGGCCCAGACTTCTAGCTCCCCATTGTATTTGAACGATCTTATGTAGATGTTCTTGAGCGGCCAACTCAGCTTTTTTGCTGCGACCTGCTTTTTCAAGGAATCTTCACGGTTTAAAAAAGCCTGAGAAACCCTTGAAAAACCTTTCTGATAATCTATGAAAGAGTTTTGGCTTTGGGCAAAACCCCTCACAAAAAACAAGGTAATTATTGCGAGAAGAAGTTGTTTTTTCATACTTTGGATATATGCAAAGATACTTCACAAAATTAATGGTTTTGAATTAGCAATAAGTTAAAGATATTTGCATTTTAGTTTAAGTTTTTTTGTTTAAAGTTTGTGTGTGAAATAAACTTTAAACAAAAAACTTTAAACCTTAAACTTCAATCTCTTACTCAAAAAAATAAATTATGACAAAAGTAGGCATATTGGGCGGTGGGCAATTGGGAAGGATGCTTCTTCAACAAGCGGCAAATTACCCCGTGGAGGTAAGCATCATGGAGAAGGACATTGACTGCCCCGCTGCAAAACTTTGTCATCATTTCATATTAGGAGACATCACCAATTACGATGACGTAATCTCTTTTGGTGAAGGGCTTGATGCAATTACCATTGAAATCGAAAATGTTAATATTGATGCCCTTTATGAACTCGAGAAAAGAGGTTGCAAAGTGTATCCCAGCCCAGATGCGTTGAAAACCATCAAAAATAAAATTCTTCAAAAACAATTTTACAGCATACACAACATACCTACGCCTGCATTCCATGTAATCGGTTCCCGTGATGAGCTACACCAACACATTGATTTTTTGCCGGCGGTTCACAAATTGGCGACAGGTGGATATGACGGCAAAGGCGTTCAGATCCTGAATAATTCAAGCGAAATAAATTTAGGTTTTGATGCTCCTTCGGTCCTTGAAAAGATGGTATTAATCGTGAAAGAATTGGCAGTTACTGTCGCGGTGGGAAACAATGGTGCAACAGCCCTTTATCCACCGGTTGAAATGGTGTTTAACCAGTCGCTAAACTTATTGGATTATCAGATTTGTCCGGCCAACATACCTGAAAACATCCTTTGGAAAGCAGAAGCATTGGCGCTTTCTGTTGCCAGGAATTTAAAGTCACCTGGAATCTTTGCTGTTGAAATGTTTACCGACAAGGAAAATTATGTTTGGGTGAATGAAACAGCGCCTAGGGTTCACAATTCTGGCCACCACACAATCGAGGCCCACTACAGTTCTCAGTTCGATATGTTGTGGCGCATCATTTTAAACTACCCACTGGGCAATACCAATAAAATTATGTCTTCTGTCATGGTCAACTTGGTTGGTGCAGAAGGATATGCAGGCAACGCTGTTTATGAGGGACTAGCGGAAGTATTGGCGATTCCGGATGCCTCTGTGCACTTATATGGCAAAACAGAAACCAAACCCGGAAGAAAAATGGGACATGCAACAATTATCAGTGACGAAAGACAAGAGTTGCTCCATCAAGCGAATAAAATCAAACATACCCTTTTTATCAA
>JBILHX010000133.1:0-7983 GCA_044350285.1 Chitinophagaceae bacterium
AAATCGCACCAAATACCTGTGAAAGGCTTTGGAACCATGTTTTTTGGACAATTCATTGTTTTGATGGCTGATGAATCAGCTGCGGGGGTAAGTGGTTGCAGTACCGACAGCTCTGTTCGGGTTATCAAGGAAATTGAAAACACCTATCAAGTTAGCATGTTCAACAGGACAAATCTGGCTTTTATAATCAAGGAAAAAATCCAACTACTCCCCTTGTCACAGGTCAATTATGCCATTGAAAATGGATTTATCGATGCTGATACCCTATTTATCGACAACAATGTACCAGATAAGCTATCCCTTTTAAACAGATGGATCATTCCGGTAAAAGAAAGTTGGTTGGCAAAAAAATTGACGTTCATCAACCAACAATAAAAAATCAACAAAATCAATTCAGTGACAATTTGTCACATTTCTACTTTTAATGTAATTTTGCACGATGCTGGAAATTGTAAAGAAAACCATTGATGAAAAACGCCAGGGAGAGGCTTTTTCTGGAGACCCAAGCATGGAAAAAAGTCTTGGAAAAAAGTTTTTCATAGAAAGTTATGGCTGCTCAATGAATTTCAGTGATAGTGAAATCATTGCATCCATTCTGCATGCAGAAGGGTTTGGAGTCACTAAAAATGAAGAGGAAGCAGATTTAATATTTTTGAATACCTGTTCAATCAGGGAAAAAGCAGAGCTAACCGTCAGAAAGAGGCTTACAGAATTCAGGAAGCTGAAAAAAGTGAAGCCTACGATGTTGGTGGGTATGCTCGGGTGCATGGCGGAAAGATTAAAGAGCAAGTTGTTGGAAGAAGAGAAATTGGTAGACTTGGTAGTAGGACCCGACGCATACAGAAGCCTACCCTCATTAATTCAGGAAGCAGAGACCGGAACCAAAGCGGTAAATGTACTTCTCAGCAGAGAGGAGACATACGCCGATATTTCTCCGGTAAGACTCAACTCAAACGGTGTTTCGGCTTTCGTAAGCATCATGAGGGGATGCAACAACATGTGTACGTTTTGTGTAGTGCCATTTACGAGAGGAAGGGAAAGAAGTAGAGACGATGTTTCCATTGTGCAGGAGTGCCAAGACTTATTTGACAGGGGATATAGGGAAGTAACTTTGTTGGGACAAAACGTGGATAGTTATTATTGGGTTGATCCGCAGACAAATCATCCCATAGATTTCGCGATGTTGTTGGAAAAAGTTGCCAACATAAATCCATTGCTTCGCGTAAGATTCAGTACATCACATCCAAAAGACATTACAGATAAAGTGTTGTATACGATGCGAGACCACGCAAATATTTGCAGGTATATACATTTACCGGTACAAAGTGGATCAACAAGGTTGCTGCAATTGATGAACAGAACGTATACCAGAGAATGGTATTTGGCCAAGATCAAGCGCATCAAGGAAATCATGCCAGATTGTGCAGTCAGCTCGGATATTATTGCAGGATTTTGCACGGAGGAAGAAAGTGATCACCTGGATACAATCGATGTCATGAAGCAGTCTGCTTATGAGTATAGTTACATGTTTGTCTATTCAGAAAGACCCGGAACTCTAGCCGCAAAAAGATATACCGACGATGTTGATATGGAAACAAAAAAGAGGCGATTGTCTGAAATAGTAGCCTTGCAAAATAGCCTTTCCTTTGAAAGCAACAGAAGAGATGTGGGAAAAGTATTTGAGGTATTGATAGAGGGTGAATCGAAACGAAGCGACCAACAATGGATGGGCAGAAGTAGCCAATATAAGGTCATGGTTTTCGATAAATCGGTGAATCATACACATCAAAAGGGTGATTATGTGATGGTAAAGGTGGATGATTTCACCCAAGCTACCCTTCTTTGTACGATAGTCAATTAAAATTGTAAGCCACTAAACATGGATATTCAAAGTATCAAAAACAGGTTTGGCATCATTGGAAATTCTCCAGCACTCAATTATGCACTACAGGTAGCCACTCAAGTGGCTAACACTGATTTAACGGTACTAATTGCAGGAGAAAGTGGCGTGGGCAAGGAAATATTTTCCCAAATTATCCATACGCTATCCCCAAGAAAGCACAATCCATTTATAGCAGTAAACTGCGGAGCAATACCCGAAGGAACCATAGATTCTGAGTTATTTGGACATGAAAAAGGTTCCTTTACAGGTGCTGTAGATTCAAGAAAAGGATATTTCGAAACGGTGAATGGCGGAACATTGTTCATGGATGAAATTGGTGAAACACCTTTGGGAACCCAAGCAAGATTGCTGCGTGTGTTGGAAAATTCTGAATTCATCAGGGTGGGGTCTTCAAAAGTTCAAAAGACAGATGTACGTGTGATAGCTGCTACCAACAAGGATTTGCTTCATGCAACACAAAACAACAAATTCAGGGAAGATTTATACTATAGGCTAAATACAGTGCCCATCAGGGTCCCATCATTAAGGGAGAGGAAAGAGGATATTATTTTGTTGTTTAGAAAATTTGCGGTGGATTTTGCTGAAAAGTATAGGACCAGTCCAATTCAGTTGGATGAAGACGCAAGGAATATGCTTATCAATTATCCATGGCCGGGAAATGTAAGAGAGCTGAAAAATATAGCAGAACAAATTTCAGTTTTATCTGAACATAAATCGATTGGCGTAAGGGAAATAGAGCGTTTTTTACCGAAACATTCAGACAAGAACTTACCCATGATCCTGGGAAATTCAGGATCAACGGGAGGCAATGAATTCATGAATGAGCGTGACATTCTGTATAAGTTGTTTTTTGATATGAAGAAAGATGTTACGGAACTCAAGAAAATGTTTCTTGAAATTCTTCAAAACCCATCGACAATTTCATCTGTATCCAATGCCGTTGAAGCATCCTTTTTGCAAGACCTACCCATGGTGCAGAAACCACATGAGCCAATGCCAGGATCCATGTTTCCTGTTTCAAAGCAACCCATGATCATTTCTGAAGCCAGGGAAATACAGCAACCAATTGTAGTTGACGAATCGCTCAATATCATGGAAAAAGAGAAGGAGTTGATCGAAAAAGCGCTAAAAAAACACAAAGGAAAAAGAAAAGATGCTTCTTCAGATTTGGGAATAAGCGAAAGAACTTTATACAGAAAATTAAAAGAATACGATATTGAAGAATTATAGAAACATATTCGTGCTGAAACTTGGAATATTATTGTTTTCTTTGATAGCAATTCAAGGAACATGCAGGTATTCCTTGAAAGATGTGTCAATTCCTGCAGATATAAAAACCGTAAGGGTTTTTTATATTGAAAACAAGGCAAGGTATGTCAACCCGCAATTGAGTCCAAAGTTGTCTGATAAGCTCAGACAAAAGATTATCAACCAAACGAGGTTGTCGCAAACGAACAACGATGCCGACTTTGAAATAAGTGGATATGTGAGTGATTATTCTGTGAGTACATCTGGAATTTCACAAAAACAGGTAGCAAGTAATAACTTAAATGTTACGGTACACGTGATATTTAAAAACAAAAAAGACGAGAAAAAGAATTTTGAGGCCGATATCACAAGAAATTTTCCATTCTCTGCCAGCAAGAGCTTAACGCAGGCTGAGACTGAGTTAAATGAGCAAATGATAACAAGTTTAACGGACGAAATTTTTAATAGAATTTTTTCAAATTGGTAAAGGAGTTTATATTAGCAGCATGACCAAGGAAACTGATTATTTAATTCAGAGCATATTTGACCGGGAAAGTCTCGAAGAGATGACCCTAGATGAGCTACAGTCAATGACTGAGCAGTTCCCTTATTCATCTATCATAAGGTACCTGCAAACGGTCAAGTTAAAAGAAACCTACGACAGGCATTATCCTGAGGCAGTTTCTCTAACTGCAATGTATTTCACCAACCCACAATGGCTTTATTATCAATTGAGTGATGAAGGTGAAAGGGGTGGAATAAAGAAATTTCAGCTGGATTCGTATGATGAGGTTGAGGAAGTTGAAGTAGTTGAGGAGGTTGAAGTAGTTGAGGAGGTTGAGAACGTTGAGAGAGTTGAGAGAGTTGAGGAAGTTGAAGTCGAAGATCCCGAGAGGGCGGAGCCCGAATCGGGAAGTGTTGAAGTAGTTGAGGAGGTTGAAGTAGTTGAAGAGGTTGAAGCGGTTGAAGTCGAAGATCCCGAGAGGGCGGAGCCCGAATCTGGAATAGTTGAGGTGGTTGAAGTAGTTGAAAAGGTTGAAGTAGTTGAGGCAGTTGAGGTGGTTGAAGTAGTTGAAAAGGTTCAAGTAGTTGAGGCAGTTGAGAAGGCTAAAGAGGTCGAGAAGATTGCAGTTGTTGAGAAGGTTGAAGACTTAATTGCTTTCGAACCTTACCACATGGTTGATTACTTTGCTTCGCAGGGTATAAAACTTGGGTTAGCGGAGCAAAAAGATGAATTGAGCAATAAAGTGAAAAGTTTTACAGCTTGGTTAAAAACAATGAAAAACCTTCAACCTTTGCCAGACAATTCCGTTTCAAGAAAAAAAGATGGAGAAGATTTTAACAAGAGTGATCATCAATCTGCACCAAAAGAAGCGATTATTACAGAGTCGATGGCAGAAGTTTTTGTAAAACAGGGATTATTTGATAAAGCAATTGATATTTATAACAAATTAAGTTTGCAAAATCCTAGCAATAGCCATATTTTTGCAAACCGAATTATTTCCATAAAAGCAAATAAATTATGACAACATTATTCTTGATTCTTATCATATTGTCTTCAGTACTTCTAGGAATCATTGTTTTGATTCAAAATCCCAAAGGTGGTGGTCTTTCAGGAAGCATTGCTGGTTTCAGCAATCAATTTATGGGAGTAAAACAAACAACTGACGTTCTTGAAAAAGGGACTTGGATTTTATCTGGATTTTTAGTTGTGCTTTGCATTGTTTCAACACTTGTAATTTCAGGTGCTAAAACATCAACAACAAATGGCTTGAAGGATATTCCTACCAACAGCACTACCCTTCCACAGCAATCAGTTCCTTTGCAAACTTTACCTACAGACACAAGTGCAAAATAGAAATTAATTTTTTTTTTGAAACCCTGCTATACTTTGGCGGGGTTTCTTTATTATAGGCTATGGCTACCAATAAAATCAGGGCAAAATCAAAAAAAAAGAATAAGAAGTCAGGCATTATCCTGTTATCCATTCTTGCTTTTATATTTTCATTGTTTTTTTACGTTGTCTTTTTGAGACCAGCTACCAATTTTGAAAATGAAGAATCCATTTTATTGATTCCTTCAAAAAATGCAAACAAAGGTTTCGTAAAACCATTGATCAAAGAAAATCTTCATGCTGTTCATTTCACAACATTTTTAGTGTTGGCTGATTGGTTTGGTTATTGGGAAAAAATTAAGCCAGGAAAATACATCATCCCAAAGGGTACAAGTGTTTTGGGAATCTTCAGAAAGCTATATGGCGGTCAACAAAATACAGTCAGGATCACAATCAATAAATTCAGAACCAAAAAAGAATTGGCAAAATTCTTGGGTGAGAAACTCGAATTTACAGAGAAAGATTTCAACCGCTTTTTCTCTAACGAAGATTCGTTGCAGTCACTTGGTTTAGAAAACGAAAAGTTCATGACCATCATCATTCCAAATACGTATGAATTGTATTGGAATTGCAGTCCACACGATTTCATAGAAAAAATGCAAAAAGAATCTTCAAGATTTTGGAATGACAACAGGATTTCAAAGGCAGAAGAGATCGGCTTTTCTAAAGAAGAGGTTTATATCATTGCATCCATCATTGAAGAAGAAACGAACAACAACGATGAAAAGCCAATCATGGCCAGCGTGTACATCAATCGACTGCAACGAGGAATGCCATTGGGAGCAGATCCAACCATCAAATTTGCTGTTGGCGATTTTTCCATAAAAAGGGTAAACCTGAACCACATCAATTCAACCGCTAATTCACCCTACAATACATATAGGAACAAGGGACTGCCTCCAGGACCGATATGCACACCTTCAATTGCGTCGATAGATGCCGTATTAAAAGGCGAAAAAACTACTTTCTTGTTTTTTTGTGCCAAGGCCGATTTCTCAGGATCGCATAGCTTTGCAACAACAGCGGAAGAGCATTTTGAAAATGCAAGAAAATACAGAAAAGCACTAGATAGTCTAAGGATTCATTAATTTTAAGGATGATTGATTTTGAGAAAATAATAATTAAAAGCAAGCCGGTTCAATTTTTTGTTGAGCGATCAAAAAAAATCATATTACCCGGATTTGAAAAGCTTCCTTTGTACGATGTTTCAAAATTTTTTATCCGACAAACAACAGAAATCGGATTGAATGAGAGGGCTGCATCCATTGCGTTTAATTTTCTAATGGCCATCCCTCCCTTTTTCATTTTCATTTTTACGTTATTGGCAAACATGCCAGGGTCAAAGAGACTGTACAGCGAAGTGCTGATTATTGTAAAGACAATTACACCAGACAAGTCAACTTTTCGAATCATCAAAGATGTGATGGACGATTTTTTTTTACCAGGCACTGGTTTATTGTCATTCGGTTTGCTGTTGGCATTGTACTTTTCATCCAACGCCACGTTAACCATTATGAGAACGTTTACAAAATCAATGTTGCACATTGAAGTTGAAAAGCGAAATTTTTTGCAACTCCGGTGGGATGCCATCAAATTGACGATGCTGATTGTATTGCTTGTATTTGCGACAATCTTTATTTTGTTGACCCAAACAATTGTCATGAACTGGGTTCTGGATAGAATACACTTGAAAGATTATTTTTCAGATTTGATTTTAAATATCATCCAAATACTGATCATTTTTTTGCTCATATTCGTTGCCATTGGAATGATATACAGGTATGCCCCCAATGTGCAAAAAAAATGGAAGGTGCGCTCCCCTGGTGCAATTTTGGCTACCATTCTTGTGATGGCTTTTACATACTTATTTTCATACTGGGTAAACAACATTGCGAGCTATAATAAAGTTTATGGATCTTTAGGAAGCATCTTAATTTTGATGTTTCTTGTTTTTGTAAATTCACTTGTATTGTTGATAGGGTTTGAATTGAATGTTAGCATCAACTCATTAAAAAGCATCGCTGCAAAACGAAATAAACATCACCATGACGAAAAAACCTAGGCCTTTTATCTTGGCTGAGACCAATTGGAAATCTGTGAAAGAAATTCAATATGATTTAGCAATTCTCCCTTGGGGAGCAACAGAAGCGCATAATTATCACATGCCTTATGCAACTGATAATTATCAAGTAGATCATATTGCGTACCACAGTGCTGAAGCAGCTTGGAATCAAGGAGCAAAAGTGTTGGTTTTGCCAACCATTCCATTTGGGGTAAACACAGGACAATTGGACATCCCATTTTGCATGAACATGAACCCGAGCACACAACTAGCGATTCTTAAGGATGTTTGTGATGTGTTGGTAAGGCATAAAGTAGGGAAGCTTGTTATTTTGAATGGACATGGAGCGAATAATTTTGTGTCGATCATAAGAGAATTGGCAGGTATTTTTCCTGATCTATTTGTCTCCGTTGTAAACTGGTTTCAGTCGGCCCCAAAGCATGATATATTTGAACAAGCTGGCGACCATGCCGATGAAATGGAAACGAGTGTCATGCTTCACTTGGCACCAGAATTGTTGTTGCCATTATCAGAGGCTGGAGATGGCGCTACAAAAAAGTTTACACCCAAAGGATACAATGAAGGATGGGCTTGGACACAGCGACCATGGACAAAAATTACGAAAGACACAGGTTCAGGAGATCCAAGCTTGGGAACAGCGGAAAAAGGAAACATCTTCTTAAAAAGATGCATTGAACATATTTCATCATTTTATGTTGAGGTTTCAGGAAAATCAGTCGACAATCTTTTAAAATAATTCATAACAACAAATCTAGTTTATGCGTTCATTATTAATTTGTGCATTATTGATGCTTGCGGGGAATGTTTTTTCACAGAAAAACATAGAAGTGTCTTTCAAAATCTCTAATCCTTCAG
>JBILHX010000236.1:0-2711 GCA_044350285.1 Chitinophagaceae bacterium
CGGGTGAAATCAATTCTTTCTTGAATGTCAACGCACCTGTCAGGAATATTTTATCGGTTGCCATGGGTTCATTGGCTTTGCTGCTCAGTTTCATTGCGCTTACAAAATAAATTTCCACTGATAATATACATACATGTCTAAACAGGACCAAAATCCATGGGAATCATATCCTAATCTGAAAAACACCACTGAACAGGTAGAAAAAAACACCAGTAAAAAGGTGTTAGACGTACAATTCCGCAGGGTATTGTCTGTTTGGCCTTATATGTTTCTAAGCGCCATTTTATGTGCCATCATTGCAAGCATTTATTTACGCTATCAAATAGATATTTTTGAATTGTCTACTTCCATCGTTGTAGAAGAAGACCAGGAAATTACCATCGGCAAAGCCCTGTTTTCATCACGCGATCCACTCAACAACCAGGTAGCCATATTGAAATCACCTGCTTTGTCAAGAAGAGTGGTTGACAGCATGGGTCTCAATTTTCATGCAAAAGCGGATGGAAGATTCAAAGACAAAGATCTTTATGGAACATATTCATGGAAAATCATTGAAAAAGACAGTTTAAATCCTTCTTTATTGTCCTTTATGGTCTTCCCCAAAGGAAATGATTTTACTTGGATGAGCGGAAATAAAAAAGGGTTTGCCTCTTTTGGTTCTCCTTTTAGAATCAATGGCTCCGTTGTAGTTTTAAACAAGGTTGGAAAATCAACTTCGGGTGAATTCACCTGTTTTGAAACAAGCGCAGAATCTGAAGCTTTTGGACTATCGAGCTCATTAAAAGTGGCTTCTTCCAACAACAGCAATGTTATCAACCTGAGCATAGAAGACAACGAGCCTGTCCGTGCAATTGATGTTTTCAAAACTTTGATTGAAAATTATACAGACCAAATGCTGACGGACAAAACTAAGTCACTCAGACAAAGCTCGGCATTCATCCAAAAAAAAATTGAACAGCTTTCACAAGAACTTGACTCAATTGAGGGACTGTCATCAGGTATAATTGACAGCAAAGGAAATGTTGAAAATTCAAAAGAGGGTAGTATCTACCTTGCGAAAATGCAAGAATACAACCTCCAGTTAAAACAAATTGAGTTGCAAAAAAATGGATTGGCTTTCATCGAAGAGATGCTAGACAACCAGAATTCGGCAGACCAGAAATGGTCAATGGCGGGTCTTTCAGACAATTACCTGCAATCACTTGCAGGACAATATCAACAACTGAATTTGGAAAGAGAGAGATTGTCCAATACTGTCACTGAAAGAAATCCGAAGTTGATTGCCATTGACAAGAAAATTGAAGACATGCGAACACGCATGGATTCTCAAATTAGAACATATAGACAAAAAATTGATCAAGAAGAAAGTAAATACAGACAGAAACTCAGGGAAACAAAACTAGAGGTTGAAACGGAAACAGCCCTTGATGAACAAGCCTTGATTGAACAAATTCGTGTTCAGAACATCAAGACCAGTTATATGGACTTGCTGCAGAAAAGAGAAGATGCAAACATTGCTCTAGCATCAGTTGCCGTGAAATGTTCTGTTATCAAGCCTGCACGTGTTCCTTCAAAACCATTGAGTCCACTGCGTGATGAAATCATGTTTGGTGCATTCTTCGTCGGATTGTGGATTCCTCTTATTTTTACGTTCTTCAGGGAAATACTCAACAAAAAAATTATTTCCAAATTTCAGCTTCAGCAAATGCTGGGCGTCCCTGTATTGGCAGAATTGGAGCAAGTGGAAAGCAGGGCAAGTCTTTTGGAAGTTGGAGGGAAAGAGCGATCAATTTTTGGTGAACAAATTAGAAATTTAAGGGCAAATTTGACATTTTACATACAGCCAAACAAGCCTTTTGTCATCATGCTAACCTCCAACATGAGTGGAGAAGGTAAGTCATTCATTTCAGCAAACTTAGCAAGGAGTTTTTCATTGCAAGGAAAAAGAGTAGCGTTGTTGGAGTTCGATTTACGCAGACCCAAATTGTCATCTAGGTTTGGATTCAAACCACCAAAGGGACTCACCCATTATCTAATTGGTAAAGCTGAATATGATGAGCTTCCTCAAATCATTGCAGGAGATGAAAACTTTCAATTTTTGGCAAGCGGACCAATACCGCCTAACCCTTCAGAGTTGATGAGCAGTCCAAAAATGGAGGAATTGTTTGAAAACCTTTATAAAAATTTTGATGTAATTGTTGTGGATACTCCACCATATGGTATTGTAGCGGATGCACAGTTGCTTACCAATAAAGTGGATATCACCTTGGTTGTAACCAGGTTCCAATATACCATTACAGACCAGGTTATAGAAATTGAAAACTGGAACAATACAGGTATTTTCCCTAAAATGGCTGTTATTTTTAACGGTATCCGAAGCAAAGGATATTATGGTTATAAATACGGATACTATGCTTACAGGCGTAAATATGGGTATCACTACTATCACTCCGACAAGAAGAAATAGTTTAAGGGTTGAGGGTTTAAAATAAAAATTTCCCCTCCTGGACACTCGCTTCGCTCGGTCTGGGTAATTTCCTTCGCTGCGCTTATAATGACGTCTTTGTAATTCATTGAAAATCAGCATGTTAAAATGCAGGCTTCCCCCATCAAAGACTCCCCTCCTGGACAGGAGGGGTGCCGAGACAGATGAGCGAAGCGAATCTGGCGAGGCGGGGTGGTGGAATTAGCTTGTGAGAAAATCCAAATTT
>JBILHX010000134.1:0-7957 GCA_044350285.1 Chitinophagaceae bacterium
AATTTGATATAAGGAAATTGGTTAAATTTTAATTTCTTGACTTTCAATGAATTACAAAGACGTCATTATAAGCGAAGCGAAAGAACTCCTTCAACCCTCCCGATTCGTGCTTCGCACTCTCGGGATCTTCGACTTCAACTCCTTCAACCAATTAAGAGGCTGTTCCATTTTTCATTCTTCATTTTTCATTCTTCATTCTGTATTCCTCATTTCTTCAGGCTATCCCTGATTTCCGTCAACAACTCATCAGTCTTGGAAATCGGAGCCGGAACATCTTCCTCTTTCTTTTTAAGGGAGTTTATTGCTTTAATGACAAGAAACATCACAAATGCAACAATTATAAAATCAATGATGGCTGTAACAAAATAACCCCATTCAAGATTAACTTCCTTTCCAGCAGCTGTAACAATATTTCCTTCAGGACTCCTTACTTCTTCTACAGCCCTTTTTAATATTATTTTTTTATCATTAAAATCTTGTCCACCTGTAAGCATCCCAATGATTGGAGCGATGAGTTTGTCGGTAAAAGTTGAAACAACTTTCCCAAAAGCACCGCCCATTACGAATGCAACGGCTATGTCTACCAAATTTCCTTTGAGTGCGAACTGTTTAAATTCTTTGATGAGTCCCATGATGTTAGTTTAAGGTTTTGAGTTTTAGGTTTAAAGAAAGCTTCAATTAAATTTAATGATTAAACTTTAAACAATAAACATTAAACTTAAAAAGCATGAAATTACAAAATCAATACCTTTGTTTCAACTTAATGGTCATTAATAAACTTTCCTGATGAAGTCTTTAAATCTTAAAACTGCTTTACCGCATTTAATTTCAATTGGTGTTTTTTTATTGCTCGCAATTGTATTTTGCCTTCCTTCAATTCAAGGAATGGTCTTGGAACAACACGACATGCTTGCTGTTGAAGGGATGATTAAAAATTCCAAAGACCACCAAACCATTTATGGCACTTTACCGCTGTGGAACACCAACATGTTCAGCGGGATGCCAAATTTCCAGATTCTTTTTACTTGGGATAGTCCACTATTCGACTTGAGAAAAGTTCTATCGCTTGGATTGCCGAAGCCAGCTGACTTCTTTTTTCTTTCCTGTGTTTCATTTTATATACTAGGGCTCACGTTCAACATGCGTCCCTTTGTTGCCATGTTCGCAGCACTTGGATATGCATTTGCGGCCTATAACCCAGGCATCATCAGTGCAGGCCATGATACGAAAATGCTGGCCCTTGCCTATGCCCCTGGAGTACTTGCAGGATTTCAATTGATATTCAACAAAAAATATTGGCTAGGACTTGCACTGGCAGCACTTTACATGACGCTGGAACTGACTGCAAACCATCCTCAATTAACATACTATCTTGTCATAGTTTCTTTTTTCATGGGCCTCTCCTACTTGGCACAATGGATTAAAAACAAGGCATGGATTCATGCAGGCAAATCAATCTTACTCGTTGTAATAGCGGTTGTAATTGGACTCGGAAATGCAGCACCAACACTGATGAATTCCCTCGATTATGCCAAATACACGATGCGTGGTGGAAAAGATATTGAGTCGAAAGACGGCAAGGTTGTTTCAGTAAAAACAAAGGGACTTGATTATGATTACGCATCTATGTGGAGCATTAGACAAGGCGAAGTCTTTACGCTATTCATGCCAAATGTATTTGGAGGAAGCAGTTCGGATCCACTGCCATCAACAACGAAGTTCATTGAACATCTCACAGAAAAAAATATTCCAGAAAGCAATGCAGAACAATTGGCCGCCCAAATGCCAGGATATTGGGGAGGATTAGAAAGCACTTCAAGTTCCAACTACATTGGGGTGATTGCTTTCCTGCTTTTCTTCTTGGGCATGTTCTTTTTAGACAATAAACACAAATGGTGGATACTTGCAGCCGTTGTGATGGGTGCTATTTTAGCCTTTGGTAAATATTTTTCTGGGGTTAATGAATTTCTTTTCAACACACTACCATTCTACAATAAATTCAGGGCACCTAGCATGGCATTGGTGATTCCTCAAATGGTAATTCCATTGTTGGCAGGATTGTTTTTAAACAGTGTTGCTGAAAAAGAAATCAACCTAGACAAAAAAATCTTTGTCAAAAAACTAGCTTATTACTTGGGAGGATTGATGGCTGCTTTGGGCATCGTTTATTTGTTTAATGATTACAGCTCAAGTGGAATAGACAATCAAATTTCAGAAGCCTTCAAAGCCCAACAAGAAGGGGCCGATTCTTATGCAAAGGTTGTAATAGAGGGATTGATGGCAGAAAGAAAGGCAATGTTCCTTTCAGGAATCACCCGTGTCTTGATTTTTTCTGCATTTCTTTTTGCAGTACTGTACATGTATATTCAAAAGATACTGTCTCCATTGCTACTTTCAATTGCATTTCTAGTAGTAAACACAGGCGACTTGTTGAGCTTTGACAAGAAATTTCTAAACGAAGAAAACTACATCAACAAGGATGAATACATATCAAGCAATTTCACACCTACCCAAGCTGATATGATGATTCTTCAGGACAAGGATCCGCATTACAGGGTTTACAACCTAAGCAATGACAGATTTTCTGAATCAAAAACGTCCTATTTCCACAGGTCATTGGGAGGATATCATGCAGCCAAATTGAGAAATTACCAAGACATGATCGAGACCAAATTTTCTGAACCATCCCTCAACATGAATGTGTTGAATATGTTGGATGCAAAATATTTCATCATTCCTCCACGTGATGAAAAAAGTGGATACAACGCACAAATCAATGAGAATGCTTTGGGAGCAGCATGGTTTGTGAACAAATTGATTCCGGTTAACAACCAAGTGGAAGAACTCCAATCATTGGATTCTATAAATACCGCCACAGCTGCGATCATCGAGAAAAGTCAATCCATTGAAAAACTTGAATATGCAGTTGATTCAAGCAATTTCATCAAATTGGCAAAATACAGCAACGACACGGCCGTATTTGAAACTTCTGCCAAAACAGAACAGTATGCAGTTTTCAGTGAGGTATACTATCCAAATGGATGGAATGCATACATAGATGGCAAAGCAACCAAGTTCCAAAAGGTGAATTATTTGTTACGCGGAATGCCTATACCTGCAGGAATACACAAGGTTGAATTCATTTTTGAGCCCACCGTTTACAAGCAATCTTCGATGATTGCAAATATTTCAGGATGGGCACTGTATGCGACCTTGTTGTTGGCATTATTCGCTGGATTCAAACAATACAAAAAGAATCAGGCTGCATAAAATGGATTTATCAATCATCATAGTAAATTATAAATCTGCGCATCATGTCATTAATTGCCTGAAAAGCATTTATGATGCACCGATGACAATTTCGTTTGAAGTTGTTGTGGTAGATAATTATTCATGTGATGACAGCAATGAAAAAATTTGCAGTGCATTTCCCCAAGTGATCTGGATCCAAAGCGAATACAATGCAGGGTTTGCCAGGGGCAATAACATGGGGATTGATGTAGCGAAGGGAAGGAATGTCCTCTTGTTGAATGCAGATACGATTGTTCAAGACAATGCACTTGAAAAAACAGTCAAACTATTCGACCAACAACCTGAAATGGCTGCATGCGGTGTGCAACTCTTGAATCCAGACGGAAGCAACCAGCATTCTGGGGCCAAATTTGTATTGGGAGGATTGAACTTGTTGCTTCCATTACCCTATTTGGGAAGTTTCGTGAGAAAAATGGCATTTGGTGCAGGAGTAAAACAACCCAATGTGTTTGAAGTGGAGAAGGATACGATCATTGACTGGGCAGTAGGCGCATTTCTGATGACAAGAAAATCTACCATCGAAAAATACGGCAAGTTAGACGAGGATTTTTTCATGTATGCAGAAGAAATTGAATGGTGTTCCCGTTTGAGAAAACATGGTCCATTGATACTGTACAAGGATCCAAAAGTGATTCATCTTGGCGGCGGATCTAGCACAGATTATTATAAAACAAAAGACAACGACAACAGCTGGAACCTCTGGAACAAGAAGTCAAAACAAATTATACTCTCCCAACTATTGCGTGTTAGAAAGCAATGGGGATTGGGATGGTACATGATCAATCTAGCTGCTTATATTGTTGAAATCCCCTTGTTTTTATTTTTCTTGACGATTGACAAAATCATCAACAAAAAAAGAGCTAGGTACGAGTGGGAACAGCTTGGTGGTTTCACAAAAAATATGTTGTCTATTGTTCCTTTTATCATACCAGTGCTACTCAACAAAAAACAACTGTATAAAATAAATTAATGCAGGTATCCATTGTCATAGTAAATTTCAATACGTTTGAACTTACGTCAAATTGCATTCGATCAATCTATGATAAGGTATCAGGGTTGGATGTTGAAATCATATTGGTAGACAATGCATCGCACGAAAGGAATCCTGATGATTTTCATAATATTTTTCCTGAAATCATCTTAATAAAAAGTGAGAAAAACCTTGGTTTTGCAAAAGGCAACAACCTTGGAATCGCTCAAGCAAAGGGCGAATACATTCTGCTTTTGAATAGTGATTGCGAATTGCTGAACAATGCGCCACTGTTGAGTTATGACTACATGAAAAAAAACAATTCATGTGGATTAAGTACAGTCCAACTGCAATATCCAAATGGAAAATTACAATACAATTGCAGGCGATTTAGAACCATCAGTTGGGAATTATTGGAAGTTGTTCCACTTTATCTGCTTTTACCCAAAATGAAAAGAGAAGAGTTGATGTTACATCATTACTTCAACCACCAAAGACAAATAGCATGCGATTGGGTTTGGGGAGCGTATATGTTTTTTCCAAGCAAACTACTGCAGCAGTTAACAGGTGAAAAATTGGCAGAAGATTTTTTTATGTATTGTGAAGACACGCTTTGGTGTTGGCAGATAAAACAATTGGGATACACCATCAATTTTCTTCCTGAAGCCAAGGTAATGCACATCCATAAAGGAAGCAGCAGCAGCAAGAACAAGTCGCACTTTCAACAAATGGGCATCAAGAATCATGCAATATTCATGAGAAAAATTTATCCTGATTGGCGTTGGTATGTTTTCAATTTGATATACAAAAGCAAACAAGCGCTGATTGCACTGATCAAAAAGTAAAATGTCAATTTTGTTTTGAAAACGGTATCTTGGAAATGAGGTAAGAGACAAACATACTCATTTTAGACAATACACCGACTTTCAATACAAATTGAGGAACAAAAGATTGCAAAAAAATTAGTTGATTCAACTTAGATGGAAGTATTCCCTTATATCCAATGGCATGAATATCTGATGTTTTTTTAATCTTGAAATTCCTGATCATCCGCCACCAGCCATCATAGACCAATACATTATTAAAAATTACAGGATCTTTCTTTTCTAACATCAAGAGACTTTCCTTGAGCTGCACTTCTGCAACACCAAACGTATACTTGGTTACTTGGGCTTCATTGATGCCAACATTAACCAAAGAACGGTTTATATAGAACCAAGGTGATTGGCTAACGTATCTGCAATAAAAATCTATGTCAACCACATATTTCATGGTTCTGTCGTATTCAATGGTATTTCTCTTGCATAAAGTAACGCTGGGTGGACCAACAACGTTTCTAGAAATCAATATTTCTGCATTTTGTTTCAATGCAAATTTCCAAAAAGCAGACAAATGCATTGGTTGATGCATTTCTGTTCCATCATACACATTGGTGTATGCAGAAAAAATAAAATCCGCACCAGGGTTCTGTTGAATGGCTTCCGCATAATGCAGTAAACTCTCTTTGTCGGAAAACCAATCATCGTCATGCATCAATTTAATCCATTCGAAAGATGCTTTTCTGGTTGATTCATTCCAATTCTCTGGTGTATTTAAGTTGCTTGGATTCTTAAAATACTTGATGGGTAAAATTTCCTGGTAGGAGGAACAAAGGGTTTCAATTGAGTTATCTGGACTATCGTCTGTAACGATTACCTCAAAATTTTTGTATGTTTGTATGGATACAGACTCTAGTAATCTTTTAATATAATCTGTGCGTTTATACGCTGGTATACAAATTGAAATACTGGGTAACATTCAAAAGATTTGTACAAATTTAAGCAAATGAAGTTAGCTGGCACAGTGATATTGTTCAATCCTCCAGAGAATGTATTTACCCATATTGCTTCTTATATTGACGAAATCGAATTCCTCTACATATTTGACAACACGCCACACAAAACAATCGACGTACCAGCCGAAATAAAAAACAAATCTCAATATTTCCATACAGGAGAAAATGATGGCATAGCAAAAAAGTTGAACGAAGCCATGAGATTGGCTCTAGCAGCAGGTTACGATTATTTACTAACAATGGATCAAGATTCGTTTTTCAACGAAAATGACCTTGGGAAATACAAGCAAATCATCACTGATACTCCGCAAAGAGACAGCTTTTCCATGTTTGGAATCAGGTATTATGAGTTGAAGGATGGTGAAAATAAAAATCCGTCTTTGAATAAATTGCTGATCACATCAGGAGCCATCATCAACCTCAAAATTGCTGCAAGCCTTGGTGGGTTTGATGAAAAGCTATTTATTGATGGAGTTGATACAGACTTTTGCATTCATTCATTTGAAAAAGGATATCAAACATTGCTGGTAAATGAATTTTCGTTGAGGCATCAGCTGGGCGAAGAAAAAAAGGTAATGACGCCTCTTTTAAAATCAACATTCAGAAAATTTCACAATCCAACCCGATTATACTACATTGTAAGAAATCATTTGTATTTGAGGGCTAAATACCCAAAACAACATGGCCATTTACCCAATGGTATTGTTATAAATGAGATAAAAAACTGTCTTTTTTATGCAAATGATTTTATGAATTATGTAAAATCGATTTTAAAGGCAGTAAAACATGTTAGAAAAGGAATTCTAGGAAAATTAAATTAATTATATGGCAGCTACCTCTATCATGGACCTTAAAAATATACTTGAAAAAAAGTTTAGAAAATATTTTCCGAAGAGGATTCCGAAATATCGTTTCTATATAAACAAATTAAAAGGGCTTTCAGGAATTGAAATAGGCGGTCCCAGTCTAGCATTCACCAAACAAGGATTTCTGCCAATATACCAGCATATTGAAAGCTTGGATGGATGTAATTTTAGTTCAAATACCATTTGGGAGGGACAAATTGAGTCTGGCAGAACATACCACTTTGAAAACAAGGTTGGACATCAATATATTTTGGATGGATCTGATTTAACCGAAATCAATAATGAACAGTATGATTTTTTATTATCCTGTCACAATTTAGAGCACATTGCAAATCCGATAAAAGCATTGAAAGAATGGAAGAGGGTATTGAAGCCCAATGGTTATTTGTTGATGATATTGCCGCATAAAGACAAAACATTTGACCACAAACGACCGATAACCAAACTCGAGCATATTTTACAAGACTATGAAAATGAAATGCCTGAAACTGACAGCACCCATTTCGAGGAGGTATTAAATTTTCATGACATCACAAGAGATGCTGGAGTAGAAACCCTTCAGGATTTAGAGGAAAGAACGGCTAAAAACATTGAGAACAGGTGTGTTCACCATCATGTGTTCAACAGTGCATTGGCCGCTCAGATTGTAGACCATGTTGGATTTAAAATAATCAACCTCACCCCTTTTTCTCCATGCCACATCATTATTTTGGCACAAAAAAATGAGAACAAAACGAACGACAATGCTATTTACACAACCCCTTCGCTAGGTGGTTATGCGAAAAGTTATTTCCCGAGTGATCGAATACAATAATTGATTTTTATAATTACGACTTCCCCCTAAAATTTTTCATGAAAGTCTTGCTGTTGTTGTCGGGTATTTTGTTTTTAAGCCATGACAAGAAAGTTGGTTTCGGTTCATAATCAACAATGGTAGGTTCGCCTTTCATGGAATGAAAAGGAGCCTCGCGCTTT
>JBILHX010000237.1:0-2696 GCA_044350285.1 Chitinophagaceae bacterium
ACAATCAATTGGCGGATAATCAAATCAATGAAAACTTCTATTTGAATAAATACATTCAATTGAATCAGCATGTAATTTGTCATTCTGACTGTGCAGTAAACACATCGTTCAAAACTGAAAACGCAGAGTAAAAAATACGTCTCAGTTGGTTATGTTTTGGTTAATAAAGAGGCTGTCCCAAAAGGATAGCCTTTTTTATTTTCTTCTAATTTTTTTAGAACTCCACAATGAATGACGATGTTGAGAGGTAAAGAAAAACCGGTCGCTTGACCGGTTTTTTAATGCATTACTGCAAGCAAATAAGCCGGATTCTGTTCGAGGCTATCATTTATCTGTTCCGAAAATTACTTCTCGGAATCAAGCTGCCTACCCGTTTCAGCCTTATTCAGAGCAAGCGAGTCACCTGCCATCCTAAAGGATACTGAAACCTATGTGGCATTTCAGCACGCAAGGTTTACCCCATTATCACATTGCTGCAATAACCCGTAGGCTCTTACCCTACATTTTCACCCTTATCCCGCGTGAGCGAGACGGTTATTTTCTGTGGCACTTTCTGTTCCCGAATGATCGAGACCCGGCTATTCACCGGTGCGACGCTCTTTGCTGTCCAGACTTTCCTCATTATAATGAAATAACGCGATAGCATTGCTTGCAGCGTGGTAAAGGTAGGAAAGTTAGTTTAAGGTTTTTAGTTTAAAGTTTAAGGCTGATGGTTTAAGGCTTTTCCCATCCTCGTCTCCCGAAGGGGACGGGGATGTATATTTCATAGATGCATCACCTTCCGCTTCGCGAGAAGGTGATGGGAAAAATCATGTATCTTTCAATAGAAGAAAAAAAATTCTACTTCGTCTTCAAAAAGATCTCCGTAGCGCCATAACCAAATGAAACATGGTATCGATTGATGAATGACTTAACTTCTTTTTTCAAACGAAGAACTTCGTGTATTTCATCTTTTAGTTTGCCCGTGCCCACGCCATGAATAACAGTTATTGTTTGCAAGTTATTCATCAAGGCCTCATCGTAAAACTTTTCAAATGCATTCAGTTGGATGCCAATGATACCAACTGCATCGAGGTGACTGTATCGATCAATTAACTTCTCAATGTGCAAATCTATCAATGTCCTTGCAGCAGTAAAATTAGCACGATTTTTTCCCTCTGGGTATAATTTAAATCCGGCTGAAGATAATTTAGATAAATCAAACTTTTCGTGTGCTGGTTTGTCGGGAATTGTATCAAAAAGTAATGCCTTGAAAGAAGCTTTTTGTTCCTTTAACAATTCTTCAGCTTTCTTGAAAGTCTGTTTGGGCTTGGGTTTGTACTCAACTTCAAAGTGATTAACTTTTTTATTGTCGATGTTCTGCAAAGAAAAATCAAACTGAAAAGAAGGCTGGTCATTCAAGTTTTCGAAGGGAAGATCAAACATGTAAAGCTCTTCGAATGATTTGATGCTTTTTTTCAGGTCCATTTCTTTTTTCGACCCATAGAAAATACTTAAGTCAAAATTCAACTCATCCAACGTGTTGTTGAGCAGGTAAATCTTAAAATGGGATATGACATCATCATCAAAAATATCCTTGTCAAGTACAGGAAAAAAAGAGAGCCAAACGCCATCAACTGTTTTTTGAATATGTACTTTTTTTTCAGTTGGGATTGAATCAATATTTTTCTTCGTGTTGAAATTTTCTTTTTTCTTTTCTGTAAATGCTGAATAATAGGGAAAATCAATTTGGTCTGCATAGACAGGAAATCTGATGCCATCTACATCTATCAAAATCATTTCCTTATTGATCCATTCAATGATTTCACCTTGCTCTTTGGTAGCCAAAACCATTATCTTATCACCCACCTGATATTTCATGCTGCAAATATAGTGTTAGTTTAAGGTTCTTAGTTTAAAGTTGAATGTTAAAGCCTAAACCTTAAACCTAAAACTAAAAACACTAGACCCTCAACTTGCTGTTCTTGCTTCCGTATAAAAAATAGATGACCAATCCAAACGCCATCCATCCTAAAAATACCAACCAGCTTTTGGCGGGTATCTCAACCATCAAGTATAAGCAACATGCCACTCCCAAAACAGGGATCAGCGAATAATTCTTTAGGAAAGATAAAATTGCCAACACCCCTGCCAACAGCACGAATATCAAAAATAGAATCTCTTGGTATCCTTCGGTTGAAACATGTTTGATGGAGTTGATTGTACGGTCAAGAAACAGGAAAATCGTCAATACATACAACAATGGATAAATGATTTTAGCATTGATGTATGGGATTGAGAACTTGCCTTTCTCTCGCTTGATTTTGGGCAACAACAACACTCCCCCACTTACCAACACGAAAGCAAATAAGGTACCTATGCTGGTTAAATCTGTCATTAACTTATCATCAATCACCAACACCAATGAACCCACTAAAATGCCAGAAACAATGGTTGAAAAACCGGGTGTGTTGTGCTTCTTGTTGATTTTTCCAAAAGCTGGAGGAAGCAAGCCATCCCTGCTCATCGCCATCCAAATACGAGGCTGTCCGAGTTGAAAAACAAGCAACACACTTGTTGCTGCAACCACGGCTCCTATTGATATGATGAAACCGATTTTCTTTAGGTTTATTTTTTCAAAAACATAAGCCAGGGGATCTGTTACGTTTTCAAACTCTGTATATTTTACCATCCCCGTAATAACCAAGGCCGTTGTG
>JBILHX010000039.1:0-26834 GCA_044350285.1 Chitinophagaceae bacterium
CATTGGTTTAATCACTGATACTGGATGGTATCGGAGGCTAACCTATGACCATGATCAGGAAATTACACAGCCCTGGTTTTATGCAGTTACCCTTACCGATGATGATATCCTAACAGAGTTTACAGCGGGAGAAAAAACGGGCATCTATCGGTTTTCTTTTCCTGCTGGTGTGAAAAAAAATCTGCACCTGTCTCACTATTATGAAAAGGGAGAATTTCAACTGATTGGAAATACGATTACAGGAAAGGAATACGTAAATGATGTCATTCATTCTCAAAAAGGAGTAGCATATATGTATGGAACTTTCTCCGGAAACCCAGTTACCGGTACTAAGGAGGGGGAGAAAAACTGGGGTAAATATACAGTCACTGGCCGGACGGCGAAGCCCACTTATATGGATGGTTTACGTGCATTTGCAACTTATGCAGAAAATGAAACCCGGGTAGTGGAATTCCGTTATGCGATTTCCTTTATAAGTGTTGAACAGGCAAAAGAGAATTTCGATAAGGAATTAACCGGTATCGGGTTTGAACAATTAAAAAACAAAGGGAAAAAAACCTGGGAGAAAACAATCGGGCAGGTGAAGGTTGAAGGGGGTACGGAAGCACAAAGACGAACTTTTTATACTGCCTTGTATCGCTGTAATGCCCGAATGGTCGATATTTCAGAATATGGTAAATATTTTAGTGCTTATGATGGGCAGGTTCATACTGATAACCGCCATTTTTATACGGACGACTACACCTGGGGTAATTATCTAGCGCTCCATCCCCTTCGCATGATATTGAATCCTAAGAAGGAGGCCGACATGCTTCAATCTTATGTAACCATGTACAAGCATAGTGGCTGGATGCCAGATTATCCACGTCATTTCGGAGATCGACCGGGGATGTTCGGATTTCATGCTAATGTTATTTTTCTGGATGCCTACCGCAAAGGAATCCGAAATTTCGATCTTCCTAAAGCCCTGGAAGGCATGATCAAAAATGCGGATGAGGCTACGATGTTACCCAGCAGGAACGGGCCAAAGGGGCCGTTGGAGGATTTCTATTATAAAAATGGGTACTATCCTTCCTTACATCCTGGCGAAGCCGAAACCGACCCCGTGGCTTTGGGAAAGCCAGGGCAAAAGCGCTCCGCTGTAGCCGTTACCCTTGGCAATAGTTATGATAGTTGGGCTTTGGCTGAGTTTGCTAAAGAATTAGGGAATGTTGATATCAGCAAAAGGTTTGCTCCAAGGGCGCAGAATTACAGGAATGTATGGCGGGACTCCCCGGGTATGTTCCTGCCGAAAGATGCCAGTGGGAAATGGATTGACATTGACCCTAAATTCGATGGAGGGCATGCGGGGAGTGATTTTTACAATGAAAATAATGGATGGAGTTATCTCTGGAATGTACAGCAGGATTTAAAAGGTCTATCTGATCTGATGGGTGGCCCCGATAAAATGGAGAAAAAACTTGATCAGTTATTTACTGAAGGGGTTGAACGCAGTAAACCAGAGTTCTGGGAAAAATTTCCTGATCAAACAGGACTTATTGGAACTTTCGGAATGGGTAATCAAGTGACATTTTTTATTCCTTACCTCTACAATTATACCAATGCTCCATGGAAAACCCAGAAATATACACGCTTGTTACTGGATACTTGGTTCAAGGATAATATTTTCGGTGTGCCCGGTGATGAGGATGGTGGTTCTATGTCAGCCTTTGTAGTCTTTTCTGCCATGGGATTTTACCCTGTTACACCCGGTTTGCCAGTATACAGTATTACCAGCCCATTATTCACCAAGGTTAGTATCGATTTGACGAATGGTAAAACTTTTACACTGGTGGCTCATAATTCATCCAGAAAAAATAAATTCATTCAGTCTGCCAAACTCAATGGAAAAGTACTGCAGTCACTCTCTTTCACGCATGCAGAATTGTTGAATGGGGGAACCCTTGTCCTAGAAATGGGTGAGCAAACGAATAAAAAATGGACAATCAAATATTAAAAAAGCGTAATGGTCATATATCATTCTTTTTCTGAACGGACACTATGTATGAATCATTATCGCATAAATAATCCAACTATTATTAAACGTGGGATAAGTAAACCCACCATGCAACTATAAATGTATGTTTAAATCAAAGAATTTTTTAGGTAGTATTTTTCTAAGTATCCTTCTGTTAACTGTTGGCACTATCGTTAAACTGCCTGCTCAGTCATCCAAAACAGTTCATTCAAACCTGGAATATATTGACCCCACGATTGGAAATGTAGCGCCATTACTCAATACCAACAGGCCGATGGTTCACCTGCCCAACCAAATGGTGCGGATGTTTCCAAAACGACAGGATCATTTGGATATGCAGATAACGGATTTCCCATTGCTATCCCTAAACATGATAACCCCGCAGGTGATTTTCGGATTAAAGCCTTCTATTGGCGAAGTGACAGATACTGGATGGTACCGTCGGCTGAATTACGATCATGATTTTGAAATAGTACAACCCTGGTATTATGCTGTTTCTCTATCAGATGACAATGTAAAAACAGAATATACCGCTGGTGAAAGAACAGGGATCTATCGTTTTACTTTTCCTGCGGGAGTGCAGAAGAATCTTTTACTGTCTCATTATTACGCCAATGGCAATTACGAATTTATCAATGGGAATACGCTCACCGGAACGGAGTATGTGGAGGATGCTATTCACGATCAGAAAGGCATTGCGTATGTGTATGGAGAATTTACCGGCAAACCTACAAACGGTAAGAAAACTGGGGAAAAAAATTGGGGGAAGTACACAGTGGGAGGAAGGCCTGAAAAGCCAAAGATGATGGAGGGTGAAAGAGCCTTTGTTAGCTACGATTCTAAAGCCTCTCCAGTAGTAGAGTTTCGCTATGCCATTTCATTCATAAGTCATGAGCAAGCCAGGAAGAATTTTGCAAAGGAACTTACAACTACTTCCTTCGATCAAATGAAGAATAAAGGTAAGTTGGCCTGGGAGAAAGTGATTGGTCAAATAAAAGTAGAGGGTGGAACCGAAGCACAAAAGAGAACTTTTTATACTGCTCTCTATCGATGCTATGCAAGAATGGTAGATATCAATGAGGGCGGACAATATTTCAGCGGTTATGATAAGAAAGTACATGCTTCAAACCGGCCTTTTTATACCGATGACTACACCTGGGGCAATTACTTGGCACTTCATCCACTCAACATCATACTAGATCCTAAAAAAGAAGCGAATATTTTACAGTCTTATGTAACCATGTATGAACAAAGTGGCTGGATGCCTGAATATCCTAAACATTTTGGCGACAGGCCTGGAATGTTTGGTTTTAAATCCTCTGTCATGTTTTTGGATGCTTACCGAAAAGGCATCAGGAATTTTGATATCGACAAAGCCTTTGAAGGGATTTTGAAAAATACGCGTGAAGCCACCATGCTTCCTTTTAGGAATGGCCCTGCCGCAGGGTTGGAGGCATTTTATGATATACATGGGTATTACCCAGCCCTACCACCCGGCACTGCTGAAACCGATTCTTTTGCTAGTCTGAAACCATCGCAAAAGCGATCTTCCGTAGCTATTACATTGGGGGATAGCTATGATAGCTGGGCATTAAGCCAATGGGCAAAGGATTTGGGAAAAACGGATATCTCCAGTCGGTATGCACCACGATCGCAAAATTATAAAAATCTCTGGTGGGATAAATACAATCTATTTATGCCAAAGGATGATAAGGGTAAATGGATTGAGATCGATCCGAAATTTGATGGTGGAGCAAACGGGTTTGATTACTATAACGAGAATAACGGGTGGAGTTATATGTGGAATGTGCAACAGGATATTAAGGGCCTCAGCGACCTAATGGGAGGCCCAGAAAAAATGGAGCAAAACTTGGACCAGTTATTTCGCGAAGGCCTTGATAGAAGCAGGCCCGAGTTTTTTGAAAAATTTCATAACCAAACTGGCTTAATTGGTCAATTTGCTATCGGAAACCAGGTTACTTTCTTCATACCTTATTTGTTTAACTATACAAATAGCCCCTGGAAAACTCAAAAATACACTCGGCTAATATTAGATACGTACTTTCAGGATAATATATTTGGAGTGCCGGGTGACGAAGATGGCGGATCCATGTCATCTTTTGTAGTCTTTTCTTCAATGGGCTTCTTTCCAGTAACTCCAGGTATTCCCAACTATTCAATTACCAGTCCACTTTTTAGTAAAGTGAGTATTGACCTGCCCAATGGTAAAAACTTTACGCTGGTAGCAAAAGATTTATCCCGAAAGAACAAATACATTCAGACAGCTACACTCAACGGTAAACCACTGACCTCTCTATCCTTTTCACATGAAGAACTACTGAAAGGCGGAACACTCAGCCTACAGATGGGTGATAAAACAAACGCGAAATGGGTAATCAGGTATTAATGAAATCAAACTCAATTACTATTCCAACAAATAAATCACTCTAAAATTATACACAAATGAAATACGGGAATTTATTAAGATGCCTTTTAATTTTACCTGCCATTTTATTATTGTCTAAGCTGAATGCGCAAATCAACGCTAAATCCAAAGTGCCAGCGCCAGCCTTTGAAATTACGGGTAGTATCTATCCCTGGGAAGTACATGATGAGGGTATCGATCTTATTCTTGACAACATGACCAGTATTGCCGGAATCAATTCGGTGTATTTGATTGCGGTTATGCACCAGGAACACCGCCCCTTTAATTCCAATAATTTACCTGGTACATTTTTGTTCAGTCATAACCCTGTCCGGCACGAATGGGAAGCTGAAGATGCAAAGGCTTACTTTAGGCCCCACTTGGAGATGTATGGGCGTATCAAACCTGAACCGTCCAAATTTTCATGGTTGAATGAAACGGACTGGTTGAAAATTGTCCTAGATAAGGCACATGCCCGTGGCCTGAGAGCAGGGACTGAGGTGTCACATACCTACATTCCGATGGAATATTTAAAAGCACATCCCGAGTTGCAACAGCGGGATATCAATGGCAAGATATTTGAAGGCAATATGAATGCTAGGCCCTGTTCCAACAATCCTGATGTACGGGAGTACCTGCTGGCACTCTATGGCGACCTTGCTACTAATTATGATGTAGATTACATTCAGACCTGCATGTTATTATTCAGCAATTCTGTAGATCCCTCCAAAGGGGGTACCTGTTTCTGTAACTCCTGCCAGGATGAAGCCAAGGCCATGGGTTTCGATTTGACCGCGGCAATTCCTATTTTAAGGGATAATCCTAATGCCCAGCCGCAGCTAGACCAGTGGCTGGAATTCAGAAGAGCATCCACAACAAAAATATATAAACTTGTAACCGATCGCATTCACAAGGCCAATCCTAATATTGATTTCCGGTTGAATGATCTTAACAACCGATCTTCCGGGTTGCATCTAGATGAATTAAAAGCAGGTAATATAAATTCAATTCATCTTTCAACGCATACCGAGCAAAATGGGTATCAAAATTCTGAGCGAGCCTCCCGCATTGCAACCACCTTATATTATGCAGGGGATAAGATACCTGTAATCGCAGGGGTACCCACCCGTTTACTGACGACGACAGCCATTGTAAAATCAAGCGTTATGATTTCTGTTCAGTCAGGGGCAAAGGGACTAGGGGTTAAGCACTACGATGGATCACCCTATTCATTATTACGTGCTCTTCGAAATGGTGTTAGTGAGGCTGGTGTAAAGGGTTTCACACCAATAATTGGAGTAGAAGTGGAAAATATGGCGCTTTCAGGTTACCAAGCTGGTCAATATATGAATGAAGCCAGTGTACAAACTTCTTCTAACGGAACGGCTACTACCCAATTCAATCAGCCTACGGGAGTTTATAACCTAGTGATATCGTATGTAGATGAAAAGGAGGGTCAGGGTTCAATCTCGGTAATCGTTGGCGGTAATCAAAAGGCCACCTGGAAGTTGGATGAAGACGTAGATTGCTGGCGACGTAAGATAATACCCAACGTGAAAATTAAAAATGGTGATGAAATAAAAATTGTGGGAGTTGCGAATGGCAGTGAATCAGCCAGGGTGGATTTCATAGAGTATATTCTACAGGCGGCAAGCAAGAATAATAATAAATAATTGCAGAAGCCGCATCTAATTTAATCATTCAAAATTAAACCATGACATCGGATCAATCTTAATGAATATTTAATAATTACGGAATTCTAAAAAAATTAAATCGTCCAATTTTTATGCTAATACATACTAATATACCTAAAAACTGCTTTTCAATGAAAAAATGTAGATTCCATTTTACAGGGCCTTCTATTGCCCTAACTTTCCTTCTGCTATCTTTTCTATTATTGAAAACAACTGCTTACTCACAGGTGTCGAGTTCGACTCTTGTGAAAGGTGTTGTACAGAATATGAAAGACGAGCCTTTAAGCGATGTTTCTATTGTTATTAAAAACGCTAAAACAAATTTCACTGCCGGTACAGTATCCGATAGCATCGGAGCTTTCCAGTTTTCAGGGATTCCTTCTGGCGGACCGTATACCTTTACCATCACTGCTGTTGGTTATGAGACACAGGTTCTGTCGGGATATAACCTTAAAATTGAAAGTTCACTTACGCTGCTAGTCAAGTTGGTTTCCAAGACAGTATCAATGGAATCGGTGGTGGTAGTTGGATATGGTTCACTGAAACGAAAAGATTTAACAGGTTCAGTTGCATCTTTGGGATCCAAGGAATTTAAAGATCTTGGATTAACAAGGATTGAACAGGGTCTTTCTGGTCGCGTACCTGGCGTTCAAGTTAAATTGAGTGACGGTACACCTGGAGCCGCCCCACAGATACGTATTCGTGGAGTGGGCAGTATTTCTGCTGGTGCTGATCCATTATTTGTGGTAGATGGCTATCCTACAGATAATATTCAAACATTAAACCCTAACGATATTGAGAGTTTAGACGTTTTGAAAGACGCATCTGCCACAGCGATCTATGGATCACGAGGCTCTAATGGTGTGGTAATTATCAATACGAAGAGAGGTGTTTCCGGCAAACCTAAAATTTCCTTTGATACCTACACAGGTGTTCAACAAGTAACAAAGTTACCTGAGTTTCTCACACGGGATCAGCAGGCGCAATATCATTATGATGCCATCAAAAACAGAAATATAGATGAAGGAAGAAGTGTTGCAGGAGATCCAACAACATGGGGAATACGTGTTCCACAAACAGTGTTGGATGCGTTGTCTGGCAAGAATACAAACAACACGAATGCATTGGATTCTATTTTGCGACCAGCCTGGCAAAGAAGTTATAACCTGGCGGTTTCTGGAGGAAGCGAGGGTTTCAAATATCTTGTAAGTGGGGAATTTTTTGATCAGGATGGTATAATTATCAATAGTAATTTTAAAAGATATTCAACCCGGGCAAATTTTGACGTTCAGCTCAGTAAGAAGGCTAACTTGAAGGTTAGCATTAATCCTTCTTTCACTAATAATGACAATGTGGTTGCGGCAGGCGGTGGTGCTGGACCCTCAACAAGTATCATTGGTACAGCAACATCGGCTCATACGTATTATCCTTTGTATAATACAGATAGAAGTTATTTCGTCTATCAAACTGTAGATGCATCCACTGATCTGTTCAATCCTCTAGCACTCGTACTTGAAAAATCAGATAAGTTTAAACGTACTCGGATCCAGTCCAATGCCAACTTGGATTATAAATTCACCCCCGACCTTCGACTTAACCTGTTGTTTGGAGCAACAATAGACAATACCAAAGGGTATTCATTTGCTCCCCAGCTGCCAGCCTTTCTTAATAACCCTGCAACTGGTACGGACTATGCAAGTGGTGGATATAACTGGATTGGTGAGTACACACTTAATTACAACAAAAAATTCGGAAAACATAGTTTAGCTGCTCTCGCTGGTTATACAGCGCAGGAAGATTATCTGGAAGCCAACTCACTTACAAGTACAAATTATCCCAATAACCTGATTCAAACATTGAGTGCGGTGAGCGGAATCATTTCAACTGGAACTTCGACGATTTCTGAGTGGGCCATTGTTTCCCAGCTTGCGAGGGTCAACTATAATTACGACGGAAAATATTTATTTACAGCCTCCGTAAGACGCGATGGTTCCTCAAGATTTGGGGCTAATAATAAGTATGGGGTGTTTCCTTCTGCCGCTGCAGCATGGCGGATATCTGACGAAAAATTCATGGAAAAGATTCGTTGGATAGATCAATTGAAATTCCGCGCTAGTTATGGCTTAACTGGAAATAATAGTATCGGAAACTATGCATCAATATCCACCGTAAACTATTTGAAATTTACAACGGGAGGTGCAGCAGTTGGAGGCTTTGCACCATCTATAATTCCGAATCCAGACTTAACCTGGGAAACACAGCAGCAATTCAATGTTGGTCTTGATCTTAGCATTAAAAACAGGGTGAATATCACAATAGATAGGTTCATATCACGCAACAAAGACCTTTTACTAAATGTAAACGTACCCAACGCTTCTGGATTTTCCACAGCCCTCAAAAATATTGGTGTGGTAAAGAATACAGGATGGGAATTTGTATTAAGCACCCAGAATTTAGTTAAAAAGTTTAGTTGGAGTACTGATTTTAATTTGTCGTTGTACAAGAATAAAGTTGAAAAACTTGGGCCTTCCGGCGACGATATCATTTCAGGTAATAACATCACCCGTATTGGATATCCCATTGGTATGTTTTTTAGTTATGTAACCGACGGCGTATTCTTAACTGCTGCTGATCTTGCAAAGGGTCCTATATGGAATGCAGGTTTGGCAGACAGAACCAGGGTAGGAGATATCAGGTTCAAAGACTTGAATGGAGATGGGAAGATCACCTCTGTAGATAGAGAGATAATGGGTTCTCCTTATCCTGACTTTTATTTTGGTATGACGAATAGATTCTCATACGGGGACCTTAGCCTTAGTATCAACATAGCTGGTTCTCAAGGGAATATGGTTTATAGTAATGCAATGGTAATCTATCGTCTAATCAGGTCAAGAAGCCGTACGTTGAGTACAGAAGCCAACTACTGGAAATCCGAACAGGACCAAGGAGATGGCAAAACAGTACGCCCCAATGATAACCCTACGGGTGGGTTGAGGCAGCCAAGCTCGAGATACATGGATAAGGGATCTTTTCTACGTGTAAATAACATTTCACTCAGCTATCAGGTACCTGATAAACTTTATAAAAGCCTCAAACTCACAAGTGCGAGAATATATTTCAATGCAACCAATCCCTTTATTTTCACGAAAAGTTTATTATTCAATCCAGACGTGAGTAACAGCGGTAATGCATTGACACCTGGAATAGATAATAATAATTATCCTCTTCCAAAGTCATTCATTGTCGGATTTAATCTTGGATTCTAAATACAAAACTATAATTCTAATAAAATGAAAAATATAAAATATTCACTCTGTATTATCATCACACTGATTGGAACATCTTGTAGTAAAGAATTTATTAACAGGCCACCTCTTTCTGCTGCGTCTGTTGACGCACTATACAAAACCGATAAAGATTTTCTAGATGCCACGATTGGTGTATACCAAGGCTTACGTGTCCAATATCAAAATATGTGGCAGTTTGGAGATATAAGGGGTGATGATGGATTTATTCAGGTTACAAACCAGCCAAGTACTACAGCAGTTGACCTTTTTTCTATCAACAGTGCAGATGCTTTGCTGAATTCAACTTGGTCGAACTATTATGTGGTTATCAGCAGGGCAAATATTCTGCTTGCCAAAATAGCCGATGCAGATCCAAATATCGTGAAGAACAAAGATCTTTATATTGGTGAAGCAAAATTCCTGCGTGCACTTGCCTACTTCGATTTGGTAAGGATATTTGGGAACGTACCATTAATCACCAAAGTACTAACATTAGAAGAGATTCAAAAAACTGGAAGGACGCCTGTTGCATCTGTTTACAACGAGGTGATCATCAAAGATCTGATTGATGCTGCATCTAAACTTCCTGTAGCCTTCACGGGTAGTGCAATAGGAAGAGCTACCAAAGGGGCTGCAAAAGCTATTTTAGGAAAGGTTTACATGACTACAAAGGATTTTCCCAAAGCTGAAATTGAATTGAAGGAGCTTACAGCAGCTCCTTATAAGTATAACCTCCTTACGAATTTTAATGATCTATTTGACTTTTCAAAAGATGAGCACCACAGTGAATATATTTTTGATATAGAGCATGAAGAAAATCTCGGTGGACAGGGAAGTGTATTTACAAACTTTTTTATGCCCAACGTTGCAGCTCTTTTGAATTACTATGGTATAAAAGGAGGCTTTAACGAGTCATTGGCTACTACAGCAGGTTTTCGATCGATTTGGAGTTTAACCGATAAAAGAAAAAATGTCACTTTCACCTGTTGTGGTGAGTGGACTAACCCAACTACTGGCGCGGTAGTGAAGTTTAACTCAACTACCAGCCAGTCATTCACTTCAAAATATCTCACATCTGTTCCTGCTGGAGGTGATAGTAAAGCCAACTGGAAAGTGACCCGTTATGCAGATGTACTTCTTATGCTTGCAGAAGCACTTAATGAAAATGGCAAAACTGACCTTGCTCTCGTAGAAATCAACAAAGTTAGGTTGCGCGCTGGCATGGCTGTATATGCAGGTCTTACAAAAGAAAAAATGCGTGAAAACGTAGCACTTGAAAGAAGACTTGAGTTGACATTCGAGGGACATAGATGGTTTGACCTTGTTCGCACTGGTAAAGCGCTAGAAGCCTGCGCTGCTGTGGGAATGAAAGATTACATGTCCATCTTCCCCGTGCCGTTGAGTCAGGTCAATGTGATGAACGACGCAACGCTGTTTCCACAAAATGCAGGCTATAATTAGTAGTCTGTTCTATACCGTAACTATTCTTTACATACTAAATTAGAAACATGGACAGAAGGGATTTTATTAGCCATACCTCAGCCCTCGGAGGGGTATTGGCTATCCCCGGTACACCCGGAATTGCAGATTTTTTTACAAATATAGATGAACCTTGGTTCGACAAATCGATGCGTTGGGCACAACTTGCTTTTGTAGAGAATGACCCTGGTAGATTTGATCCAGATTTCTGGCTTGATTATTTTAAACGCATCCATGCTGATGGTGCGCTGTTGAGTGCAGGAGGTATCGTTGCTTTCTACCCAACTAAAATACCCCTTCATCATCGCAGCGATTGGTTGGCTGACTCAAATCCATTGGGATATCTCATCGAAGGTTGTCGTAAAATGAATATGACAATCATCTTGCGAACTGATCCGCATGCTGTTAGGCAAGACGTTTATGATGCACATCCTGAATACATTTCTGTACTCGCGAATGGTGAGAAAAGAAGACATTGGGCAAATAAAGACCTTTGGGTGACCTGTGCTTATGGTCCTTACAACTTTGACTTCATGACCAAAGTGAATAATGAGATCATGCAAATGTTCAAGCCAGAAGGAATTTTTTCCAACCGTTGGGCTGGGCATGGAGTCTGTTATTGTGAATCATGCAAAACAAATTTCCGCAACTCAAAAGGGTTGGAGCTTCCAAAGTCGTCAGACAGACTTGATCCAGTGTATCAAAAATGGGCAGATTGGCGTGTAGAAAGATTAAGGGAACTTTGGTTCTTATGGGACAAAGAAATTAGAAAAATAAAATCTACTTCGCGTTACATACCTAATGGTTTTCCAGACAAGCTTGAAACAGGAAAATATTCCGATTTCTTTTTTGCCGACCAACAGGCCCGGTCATCAACTATTCCATCGTGGAGCAATGCACTTGGAGCAAAAGAACTTAGGGCGGGGCTTGGTATGAAGCCTTTAGTGGGAATATTCAGCGTAGGAGAAGAAGGCGAATTCAGGTGGAAGGATTCTGTTCAGAATGATGCAGAGATCAGAATATGGGTGGCTGAAGGTGTTGCAAATGGAATGAAACCATGTTTCGTAAAATTTGGTGGGCAGATTGATGATAAAAGGTGGATGAAAGCTGTTGAAAAGATGTATCAATCGTATTACAAAAGCGAATCTTATCTGAGAAACACTGCACCAATGGCAAGAATTGGTGTTGTTTATTCAGAGCAGACCAATATGAAGTATGGTGGTCAGCCATGGCAGCAAAAATCGAATGATCATCTGCTAGGAATGTATCATTCGCTTGTTGAAGACAACATGCCTTTTGAAATGGTGAATGACAAGTTAATGGATGAAGGTCGACTTAAGCCTTTCAAACTACTTATTCTTCCCAATATAGCCGCTCTCTCAGATGAGCAATGTAATCAGCTGAGAACATTTGTAAAGAACGGAGGTAGCTTGCTTGCAACGTTTGAAACTTCGTTATATAATGAAGAAGGAAAACAAAGAAGCGATTTTGGGCTTTCAGATCTTTTGGGTGTTAAGTATGAAGGCAGCGTTGAGGGCCCGATGCGAAATAGTTATTTACGAATTCGAAAAGATGCATCAGGGCAATATCATCCTGTCGTGAAAGGGTTGGAAGATGCGAATAAAATCATTAATACAATATATAGGGTTAAAGTTTCAACAGGGTTGAAGCTTCCTAGCCCTATCACACTTGTTCCAACATTTCCTGATCTTCCCATGGAGGATGTATATCCAAGGCTTCCAGATACAGATGAAAGACAGCTCATTCTCCGCGAATTTGGAAAAGGACGAGTTGCTTATTTCCCTGGCGATATCGACAGATCCTTCTGGCAAATCATGAGTGTAGATTATTCAAAACTGTTAAGGAATACAATCAGGTGGACGCTTAACGAAGCTCCGATTGTTGATGTGGATGTAAAGGGTCTCCTTGATGTAGCAGTGTGGAGGCAAAAAAATTCAATGACTGTACATCTTGTAAATTTGACAAATCCAATGATGTTGAAAGGCCCTTTCCGGGATATTTATCCAGTTGCTGCAAAACTTGGCATAAATATACCTGCCGGTTCAAGAGTGACAGGCGTAAAGTTACTTATGAGTGGTGTTACACCTAAATTTGAAAACAAAAATGGAAAGGTTATTTTAGATGTACCAGCGATATCAGATCATGAGATCGTTGCATTAGACCTTGCTTAATTTAAAAAAAACGTAAAGCCCGGAGGTTATTATTATGGTATGGAAACAGATCATTGACCCATTCAACAACATTCTACTGTCTGCATTGGTAGCAGTAATCCCGATCTTATTTATTTTCTGGGCCCTTATTATCAAGAAGATGAAGGGCTATGTTGCAAGCATGATTGCGATATCGATTGCTATTGTACTCGCTGTTTTAGTTTATAAAATGCCGCCAGAACTTGCATTGCTGTCTGCCGCGAATGGGGCAGTATATGGCTTGTTTCCAATTTGCTGGATTGTGATTTCTGCGGTATTTTTATTCAATATCACCGTTGCAAGTGGAAAATTTGAAGTGATTAAGTATTTCATGGCATCCCTTACTTCTGACAGGAGGTTACAGGCATTGCTAATCGCTTTTTCTTTCGGATCATTCCTTGAAGGCACTGCAGGGTTTGGCGCACCAGTTGCAATAACAGCAGCTATGTTGGTAGGACTTGGATTTGAACCACTCTATGCTGCAGGGATTTGCCTTATTGCAAACACTGCCCCAGTGGCTTTCGGTGCAATCGGCATTCCAATTACAGTAGCCTCACAAATGACCTCTATTCCTGAGATGGCAATTTCCCAAATGGTGGGCAGGACCTTACCTATTCTCTCCGTTGTTTTGCCTGCATATTTAGTTGTGTTGATGAGCGGTTATAAACGGATGGTAGAAGTGATACCAGCCATCTTGGTATCAGGTCTTTCTTTCGCGCTCATACAATGGTCGTCGTCTAATTTCCTTGGACCTGCATTGCCCGATGTGTTGGCAGGTATTGGTTCAATACTTGCATTAATTATTTTTCTTAGATTTTGGAAACCAAAAACAATTTGGAGATTTGAACATGAAGGCGAACCAACTATTCATATTGACAAAACTTATTCAATTGCGGAAATTGTCAGAGCATGGTCGCCATTTATTTTTCTTACATTATTTATTGTAGCCTGGGGCCTGAAGCCGGTTAAAGAAGTATTGAATGCTTGGGCAACTATTGAGTTTGAGTTTCCTGGAATACATAATGTTATCATAGACAAGAATGACAAGGCGCTTGCACATATTTTTAAATTCAATGCATTATCTGCTTCAGGAACGGCAATTCTGATTTCAGCATTGGTGTCTATTCCGCTCCTTGGAATTACCTTTTCACATGCCGCAAGGATCTTCATGTCTACATTGAAGCAGCTGAAATTTCCCATCATAACCATTGCAAGTGTACTCGGATTTGCATATATCCTAAACGATTCTGGTATGACCATCACAATGGCAGAAGCAATGTCTGGTACAGGTTGGTTATTCCCCTTCTTCGCTCCTATGTTAGGTTGGTTGGGGGTCTTCATCACAGGCTCAGATACTTCTGCAAATGCACTATTCGGAAAACTACAAGCTGCCACTGCGGTAACAATTGGAGTTGACCCTGTGGTAACAGTTGCTGCAAATGTTTCTGGCGGTGTAGTGGGAAAGATGATATCTCCACAGTCAATTGCAGTGGCAGCAGCGGCAGGGGGTCTAGTAGGAAGGGAGTCGGAACTATTCCGATTTTCTGTGAAACACAGTTTCATCATGTTGTTTTTTATATGTTTAATTGTTTTTGCCCAAGCATATGTTCTAAAATGGCTGATACCGGTTTACGAGATGATTTCTGGTAATCCTGTGAAAACAACACCTGATCTATCTACTGGTTACCTCTATTTGGCTGTTCTGGTAGTTGTCGTTTTTGTGATAGCCCTTGCCGTAAAAATATCTTTAAAGTCAAAAAAATCTACTAAGTAATGAATGTACCCTTGTCAAATTATATGAAGGTTGGTCTTGTACATTTTATGGCATTCCCATCTACTATCAAAGGTGAAGGTCCCGTAGAAGAGACAATAAAAAAAGTGGCGCTTGACGATTATTTTCAGGTTATTGAGATCACCACAGTAAAAGATCCAGCAGTCCGGAAAAGGGTGAAAAGCATTCTCGAATCTTCCCACTTGATAGTTACCTATGGTGCTCAGCCAAGATTACTAACAAATGGGTTGAACATCAACGACCTTAGGGAAGAAGAAAGACAAAAAGCACTTAATAATCTGAAAGAAGGAATAGATGAAGCCTATGAATTAGGTTGTAAAGGATTTGCTTTTTTAAGCGGTAAGTATGAAGAGTCTTCAAAGGAGGAGTCTTATCAGGCATTGGTAAGTTCTACTAATGAGATCTGTGCTTATGTAAAAAGTAAAGGAAGCATGCGTGTTACCATGGAGGTTTTTGACTATGATGTTGATAAAAAAAGCCTGATAGGTCCAGCACCCCTCGCGGCTAGGTTTGCTGCTGAGGTTCGTGCCAAACACCCTCATTTTGGGTTGATGGTTGACCTGAGCCATATTCCGCTTTTACATGAAACCAATGAGGAATCTATCCTTCCGGTAAAGGAATTTATCACACATGCACATATTGGCAATTGTGTGATGAAGGATTCTTCTATGAATGCATATGGTGATGTACATCCGCGTTTTGGCTTTCCTAATGGAGAAAATGATGTAGATGAAGTCGTTGCCTTTCTCAGGGTGTTGTTGCAAATCGGATATCTTAATGAGAAAGATCCTCCTATTTTAAGTTTTGAAGTGAAACCATTTGGTGATGAAGATCCTGAACTTGTGATTGCTAATGCAAAACGAACATTGAATCTGGCTTGGGCTAAAGTTTAAATAATTATTTTTATGGAAATAGTAGTATTGGATGGTTATTGTCTGAATCCAGGCGACTTAAATTGGGATGTTTTAAAACAATTCGGTGAACTGACTGTGTATGATCGCACTCCTGTTGACCTAATTGTGGAAAGGGCTAAGAATGCAGATGTTGTAATGTCTAACAAGACATTATTAAGTGCTGCAACGTTGAAGCAATTGCCAAACTTGAAATTCATCAGTGTACTTGCCACAGGGTATAATGTTATTGATACAGAAGCTGCAAAAAGTTTGGGGATCCGTGTTGCAAATGCCCCTGGCTATGGAACGGCCTCAGTGGTGCAGCTTTGCTTTGCTTTGCTTCTTGAACTTACACATCACGCGCAGCGTCATAGTGATGCAGTTATGTCAGGTAGATGGACTTCCTGTCCAGACTTCTCTTTTTGGGATTCCCCTCTTGTTGAGTTGCATGGGAAAACAATGGGAGTGATCGGATTTGGAAGTATTGGTCAGCAAATTGCTGATGTTGCGACCGCTTTTGGCATGCAGGTTATCGGTTCATCGAGAACCAGGTCCAATCAAAGTCATCGGAAGAATTTCAGATGGGCAGAAGTTTCGGAGTTATTATCAGAATCTGATGTAGTGAGTATTCATTGTCCCCTGTTGCCGGAAACAAAAGGATTGATCAATCGAGATTCTCTATCAACTATGAAGCGAAGCGCGTTCCTGCTTAACACAGCAAGGGGTCCAATCATCATTGACCAGGATCTTGCCGACGCCCTCAATAATAATATCATTGCCGGTGCAGGCATAGATGTGCTTTCCGCAGAGCCACCTGTAGAAGGCAATCCGCTATTTACGGCAAAAAATTGTATCATAACACCGCATATTGCCTGGGCAACAAAAGAGGCAAGAGAAAGACTCATGCATATTACCGCGGAAAATGTCAGCGCTTATTCAAAGGGTGTATCGCTTAATATAGTAAACTGATGCGTTTCAATAGACCATATCGATTTTGTTTTACAATTCTTACCATATTGTTATTGATACAGTTGGTTCAAGGTCAGCAAAAGAATTTAAAAGAAAGGATCCAGGGTAATCCTTTTGAAAAACTCCCTTCAAATATTAAGCAACTCACCAATTTTGGTGAAAGGCCAGATATTTCACCTGACAATAAAACAATTGTTTTTGTTGCGCGAACCTTTGGAGATATCATGTCAATGGATATTGCAAAAAATGAGATTCGTTGCCTTACTTGTCATCTTTCCAGAGCATATTTTGTTAGGGCCTTTCATCTCTCCAATGGTGATTTTATTCTGATTGGACCAGAAGAATTTTTGAATGCCGCTCAAGGTAAAAAGGAATCGTTGCTATGGTATATGAGTGCAAAGAAAGATGCGATTCCAATAAAGCTTGGGCCAACGGTTAGCGAGGGCATCGCTGTTTCAAAATATTCATTAAAGATTGCATATACAGAGAAAGTAAATGATGGGAAAATTACGGATTCAAAAATAATTGTTGCTGAGCTTGATCTCACTAGTGGTGAGCCGCAATTAAAAAACAAAAAAGTAGTATTGCAGACGATGAGTGAAAGCTGCTCTTTGGAAGCGCAGGATTTTTTTCAAGATGATGCCAAGCTGAGTTTTTTTTGTTACGTACCCAATGGTCTTTTCGACGCACAGGTTCTTGACCTTAACACACTGAAGCCTATGCCTATTTCAAAAGATCCTAGCGGTTTTACTGAACCTGAAGGCGTATTCCCTGGAGGAATTTATACTGCAGTGGAATCAGATAAGCAATGTCAGTGGTTAGGAGGTAAACGAGGTTCTTCAAATATTGATATCTGGAAGCTTAAAATGGATGGGACCGGTAATGACATGGAGCGACTCACTTTTTTCAATGATTATGATGGAGGAAAAGTCTCTAATCCTGTTATAGCTAAGAATGGTGAATTCATGGCCTTGCAAGCTGCAAGATCCAGCGATCCACCAGGGATGGGAAGAGGGATACTTTTATTCTGGTTCAAGAAAAAATAAATTATAATATGTTGTTGAAAAAATTCATTAAACAAATACAATTACGTCATTATTGTATTTCTTTCATACTCAACCTATTTTTTTGCTTTTTTTATTTACAATTGTCGTCACAAATCAAGGTTCAATATGACCCCAAGATTATCCCAATTGAATTTGCCGTTTCAAAACTTGAAAACTCTTTTGGTAAAAAAAATAAAATAGTACGCATTCAAGATTCTTCTTTAAAGACGGATATCCGGGTGTCGGTTAATGCGAAAAGCGGTATTCCTAAAGAGGGTTACAATATTCAACGAAGAGAAGATGAAATAATTATTTCATCTTCTGATGCTACAGGTGCCATGTATGGTGTATTTGAGCTTGCCGAACAAGTTCGTTCTGGCATTACACTGAAAAATATAAAAGAAAAAAAACAACAGCCGAAATTTACAGTGCGCGCAGTAAAGTTCAATTTGCCATGGATCCCTTATCGGGTTGGTCCTGCAATGTCGGCACATGAAAATATTTGTAAGGATCTCAATTTTTGGAAATCATTCATTGATGAATTGGCTTTGAACCGCTTCAATATTCTTTCTCTTTGGAACGTGCATCCTTTTGCTTTTATGGTGAAGCCTAAAAATTTTCCAGGGGCAAACGACTTCACAGATGCTGAAATGGAAAATTGGAAGCTGTTATGGACTTCCATATTCCGAATGTGTCGGGAAAGGGGAATTGAAGTATTTATTGTCAACTGGAATATTGCGGTAACACCTGAATTTGCAAAGCATTATAATGTTAAAGAGCGCAATGATACTTCTGAGATTGTAAAGCGTTATACACGGGAAGTGGTTACACAAGTGATTAATGAGTACCCCGACCTTTCAGGTATAGGAATTACGCTCGCAGATTGGATGAGTAATTTTCAGGGTGGAGGGAATTCACTTCCAACCATGACTGCCAAAGACCGAGAGAACTGGATTGATGAAACAGTAGTTGCCGGGATGAAGCAAGCGAATCGTCCAGTAAAATTTATCCATCGATCAGTCTTGTCCTCAGACCCATCTGAAATGCGCAGGGTAATCAATCAAGCAAACCTAAAAGATACTACGCTCGTTGAAATAAAATTCAATTGGTCACACGGCCTTTCTACCCCAATACTTGCCATGACCCACGATTCGCATTCTGGGAAAATCGACAAAGGTTATTGGGATCCGATGCCTTTGAATTATAGAGTGCAATGGATGGTAAGGAACGAAGATATTTTTATTCTTCGTTGGGGACAACCCGACTTTATTCGTGAGCATTTGCGAACAAATGCTGAAGCATTTGTAAATGGGTATTTTGTGGGATCCGAGGGATATATTCCTGCTCTTGATCTTTCTCATATTGAAAATAAGCACAAGAGATGGGAATATGCATTTCAGAAACAATGGCTTTATTACATGTTATGGGGGCGACTTCTTTACGACGCCTCAACACCTGATGAAGTATTTGTGCAGGCTTTCAAGGACCGCTATCAAGTTAAAGACCCCGAACTTTATTTGCAAGCATATTCCATGGCTAGTAAGATGCCACTTCGGCTAGCCTCTTTTTATGGCGCAACATGGGATTACACATTGTATTCAGAAGGCTTTCTTGCGCCTTTTAGTTCCAATGGAGGCTTGCATGATTCAATATCATCCTTCATTTCCATCGATGAATTGATTGATCATCCTACCCTGGATCCAGGCTTACTCTCAATACGCGCGTTCGTTGAAATGAATAATTCCGGGAAACCACTACCTATGGGGAAAACAAGTCCCCTTCAACTTGCTGATCAATCTTCTGCAGATGGAATTGCAACACTCGAGTTTGTTAAAAATAAAAGAAATGAATCCAAAAAAAATGCGGAGGTGGAATGTGAATTGGATGATCTTGAAACCTGGGGTTACCTGAGCATGTATTTGGCGAATAAAATTAAAGCAGGAGTTTTTCTTCATACTGCGAGGTCATCAGGTGCTTCTACCTCTCGAAAGCAGGCAAAGGATATTCTCAGCGAAAATGTAAAAATATGGGAAAAGATTTCTGTGATAACATCAAGCCATTATAAGGAGATGCCTTATGTAGATGATAATAGTCGTGGAGGAATGGCATATAAAGATGCAAAGATGTTTTCCTGGATGAAATATTTGGAACAGGTGAAGAGGGATGTGGTTCTTGCTGATCATTAAATAATAAATAATTATGATAAAATCATTGAAATGTTTTCTTGGGTTTATAGTAATGATGCACATTGTCGGATCAGTTTCCGCTCAAGTCAAGCTAGATCTTACTAAGCTTGATCCGGGACGTTATGATCAGAGTTGGTGGAACAGAGCACCTTATAGGCTAGTTCAGACAAACCTTCGCGAGTTTGATGCAACCATGGATGTTGATGCATACGTTCAATCAATGGTTGATGCATCTGCTAGTATTGTTCTGATTAATGTAGGAGGTATAGTGGCCAACTATCCAACTGCATTGCCCTTTCAATATCGAAATACTTTTATGAAAGGAGATCTGGTTGGAGATCTAATTAAAGGGCTACACGCTAAGGGTATAAAAGTTATAGGGCGTTTTGATTTCAGTAAGATCAACGAGTCATTGGCTGCAAAAAAACGTGAATGGTTGTATGTTTCTCAAGAAGGTAAAAACGTTAATTATAATGGGCAAGTCCATACCTGTATCAATGGCGGATATCAACAGGAATATGGTAAAGAGATCTTGAAGGAAGCCATTAATCGATATCCACTTGATGGGGTTTTCTTTAACATGATTGGATATACCACATCGGATTACAGCGGAAATAACTATGGAATTTGTCATTGTGGTAATTGTAAAAAAAGATTCAAGGATTCAACGGGTTTCGGGCTTCCTACAAAGTCGGATCCTGATGATCCTATTTTTAGAACCTATAATGATTTTAAGAAAAAAACCTCAGACAAGCTTTTCAATGAAATAGGTTCACACATCAAGGCGCTCAATCCTAATCTGATGATAAATACATACGCTGATGCAGGTGTGGATATGATTGCAAGCGAATCAGGATCTGAGTTAGGTGAACATTATGAATGGAACTATTCTGCAACTGATAATGTTAAGCGTGTGCTGGGTTCCTATAAAGACAGATCTCCTGGAAATCTTTTAATCTATTTTCAAGCCATCGGGTATCGCCATGTAGGTACATCACCCCATCTGGCTAAAATTTGGATGTTGGAGAACATGCTGAATGGAGCTCCGCTTGGTTTTGTGGTAGTGGGTACCTTGGTTAATTATGAAGATAGGGTGTTCATCCCAACGTTGAATAACCTTTATGGCTTTCACAAGAAAAATGAAAAATTGTTCACAAATCTGGAAACAAAAAATAGCATTGCCTTAATTAGAGGATCTAATAAGGAAGAATATCAGGGGATGATAAAGATGTTGACGGAAGAACATTTTATGTACGATGTAGTGGAGGCTTCAGTGTTGGGTACAGAAAGAATGCCAAAAGCATTGCAGGACTATGAATTAGTGATTCTTCCGGACATGGCTTCTATGGACAACAGAATGATTTCCATTATTGATGGGTATGTAAATAATGGTGGTAAGATTCTCAGTACAGGTGCAATATCCACACGCGATGCGCTTGGAAAGCCTTTGAATAAAATAAGGTTGAAGTCTCTTGGCGTGAAGGAGGATTTCGAGTTATTCTCCAAAGCAAAATCTACTTACTTGAAGATCTATGAAAAAGACAAAGTGGCATTTGGAACTTTACCTTTCAAAGATTTTAGTATCATGATGGTCTACTCAGACTTTCTTAAAACAATTCCTTTACCTAGCGCAACCAGCTATATGCGGTTCCTTCCTGCAACTCGTTTTGGTCCACCGGAAAAAGCATATTTTCTGGAGTCTGATATTACAGATTATCCGGGAATTGTAAAAAATCAATATGGTAAAGGGCTGTCGCTGTTCATTCCTTGGCAGCTTGGCGCACAGTATTATCAAAAAGCACATTATACTCATAGGTCACTTTTTACTTCTGCCATAACGGAGGTATTAAAAGTAAAAAGAACTGTTTCTTTCAATACTTCTTCAATGATAGAGTTAACCCATATGGTTAATCGAAATAAGTCTTTCGAGTGGTTTGGAATGATCAATCATTCAGGTCAGGTGGGAGCTACATTGGGTCAACCTATTCCGGTTTACAATACAACGTTGAAGTTCAGGCCACAGAAGCCGTTGAATGAATTGCTACTGGCTAGCAGTGGTAAGAAATTACAATGGAAGCAGATAGATGGTTTGGTTGAGGTTGTGGTACCCAGTATTGGTGACTATGAAATGTTAGTTGCACTTTATAAATAAAAATAGCGATGAAAAGTAAAAAAATAGGATGGATAGGGACGGGACTAATGGGTAATCCAATGGTAAAACATTTACTGCATGCAGGGTTTATTGTGAATGTTCACAACCGAACAAAACAGAAAGCCCAAGATCTTATCGATTTAGGCTGTACTTGGTATACTACTCCTGGACAACTCGCAGCAAATTCTGATATAGTTGTAACCATCATAGGGTCACCTGCAGAAGTCGAGGCTTGTTATTTCGGAAGTGAAGGGATTTTGAATGCGGTCTTGCCCGGTACTATACTCATAGACATGACCACAACTAAGCCCACGTTATCAATAAAAATTTCACAACAAGCAGAACTCAAGCAGGTTGAGTTTATTGATGCTCCTGTTTCAGGAGGTCAAGTTGGTGCCATCAATGGCACCTTGTCTGTAATGATTGGGGGTAAGCCTGCTGTCGTGGAAGCCGTGAGACCTTTGTTTGAAGCTTTTGCCAAAAATATAGTTCACCAGGGGCCAGCAGGTGCCGGGCAACACACCAAGATGTGCAATCAAATAACTATTGCAGGAACTTTGATCGGAGTTTGTGAAGGGCTTATCTATGGCGTAAAGGCAGGTCTGGATCTAAATACTTTATTGGAATCCATCAGCAAAGGTGCTGCAGGATGTTGGAGCCTCGATGTATTGGCTCCAAAAATTGTAAAAGGGGATTATTCACCTGGTTTTTCAGTAGACAATTTTGTGAAGGATTTGACGATAGCGCTGGAAGAGGCGGATACCTTCAAGCTTTCATTACCTGGACTGGCACTTGTAAAGCAGTTGTATATATCTATTCAGGCAATGGGTAAGGGATCCTGCGGCAATCAGGCTCTTTATCTCGCTTTAGAAAGACTTGCGGATATTAAAAATTAGGGTTCAAAACAAATTCTTAAAAGCACTATTATGAGAAAATTTTTACTTCCTTTTTTGATGGCAATGATTGTTAATGTTGTAATTGGTCAGCAAAAGACAATATATGTCAAGCTAATTAATAATGGCAATCAGTTGAGCTATGGTTCAGATGCAATAAAAAAAGCGGCAAGTCAAAAGAACTGGGGCTATGCTCAAATCAATAGTGCTTTAAGTATAATAGTAGCATCCGACTCCAAATCAGTAAAATCAATTGCAGAAAATGAAGCACTAATGTTACCCGATCAGTTTCACTGGCAGGGATATCATATTCGGGTAGTAACAAAATCCAATCAAAAAATCATTTACATTTTATCTGCAGATGAGACTGGGGCCATGTATGGGTGTCTTGATATTGCCGAGGCGATAAGGCTGGAAACAGTTGAACAAATGACGAACTCTGATCATAAACCATTCATGGAAAGAAGGGGAATCAAGTTTAATATTCCACTTGATCTTCGCACACCCAGTTATACTGATCCAAGTGATGCTTCACAACAGAACATTCCAAATGTTTGGGAAACCGATTTTTGGGTGCGCTTCCTTGATCAGATGGTTACCCATCGATACAATGTATTAACATTATGGAACCTTCATCCATTTCCTTCCATGGTTAAAGTGCCTGAGTTTCCTGAAGTGGCACTAAATGATGTCTGGAGAACCAAGGAAAAATTGGGTGATGATTTTAGCCATAGCGGCTTAAATTATGTTCGCCCCAATATGCTTGCTAATCATGAGGTGGTGAAGAAGATTTCGATTGATCAAAAAATTACGTTTTGGAAAGATGTAATGAAGATGGCCAATGATAGAGGAATAGAAGTATATGTATTCACCTGGAATATTTTTGTCAATGGTGCTGAAGGGAAACATGGTATCGTAAACAAGCAGGACAATGATACTACTATCCGATATTTTCGCGCTGCTGTAAGAGAAATGGTAAAAACATATCCCTTGCTTGCAGGAATTGGTATCACCGCTGGTGAATCTATGAATCATAAACTACAGGGGAAATACACGAACGAAAATTGGTTGGCTAGCACCTATGGTGAAGGCATCAAAGATGCATTAAAAGAAAATCCTAAAAGAGATTTTCGCCTAATTCACCGATTTCACCAGACTTCCTTGAGTGAGATCAATAATGCTTTCAGTACATACCCAGGAACAATAGACCTGAGTCTAAAGTATGCCATTGCACATATGTATTCTATTCCCAATCCGCCCTTCATCTTGCCTGCTATGCCATTGTTGTCTAAAACAACAAAAAGCTGGCTTACAATCCGTAATGATGATATCTACAGTTTCCGTTGGGGTAACAATAATTTTGCAAGGCAGTTCATAAAAAGCATCCCTGAGCCAGAAAAAATTGCTGGATATTATATGGGACCAGATGGATATTGCTGGGGTCTAGACTACCTAACGAAGGGTAGTGAACATCCGTTGATTCTTGAAAAGCAATGGTATTCTTTTATGCTTTGGGGGCGTTTAGGTTATGATCCCGACTTGAGCGACGATATATTTTTGAAAACACTTCAGGCAAGGTTTCCACAAACACCAGTTAAAAATATCTATAAGCCTTGGTCTGCTTCATCCATGATCTTCCCATGGATAACAAGATTGGTTTGGGGTGATATTGATTTGAAATGGTTTCCTGAAGCCAATATCAGTCATCCTACCCATAAAGGATTTTACACTGTAGGAGAATACACAGTGCGGGAACCGATGCCAGGAAGCAACATCAGGAATATTTACTTGTGGGCAGGAATCTCACACGATGGGCTAAAAGATAGTTTACTTTCCCCGATGGAAGTAGCTGATACATTATCACGACTAGCTCTTGAGACTTTAAACGGATTAAAGGCGCTTCCAAGTCGCAAGCCCTCAGATTTCAGTGAGATGAACCAAATGTTGGCCGACATGGAATCGTTTGCGCATATCGGAAATTATTATGCAGCTAAGATAAGAGCTGCATGCCATCTCGCATTATTTGATCGGTATGCAGATCAGTCGGATAAGAACAAAGCAGTTGCATATCTCAAAGAAGCGAAGTTATATTGGGCACAATATGCCTCGGTTTACGACCTCTTTTATAAGCCTGCTTTGTATAATCGTGTGGGTTTTGTTGATATTCCGGGGTTGATGAAAAAAGTTGATGAAGATATAACCATGGCTGAGAATTGGATACCGGGATCAATTAAATATCAGATGAAGCCAACTACAGAAGTTCCATTCAGAAAATAATTCAATGTAAGATTGATGAAAATAGACAAGTGTATTTCTACCGATTTATTTCATTTAATGATAAGAAGATCAACGCTCATGTTTTTTTTGATTTGCGTCTTCAATTTTCAATTTCTCCAGTCCCAGTCTTTTCCTGATCCAGGAAAATTTGATTCAACCTGGTGGAATAGAATGCCATTAAGGATTATACAAACCAATCTTCGTGAGACTGACGCTCTCATGGATCAGGATTCCTATATGCGTACAATTGAAGAGGCGTCTGCTAATGTAGTTATACTGAATGTCGGCGGGATTGTAGCCAATTATCCCACTCAGTTGCCATTTCATTACAAGAATACTTTTATGAAAGGAAATCTTGTACGTGATTTGGTTACGAAATTGCATGCCAAAAAGATTAAGGTTATTGGTCGTTTTGATGTTAGTAAAATCAATGAAGCGCTTGCTTTAAAAAACCCAGCGTGGTTATATGTAGGAACCAATGGTAAAAATGTTAACTATAATGGGCAGGTACATACTTGTGTTAATGGAGGTTATCAGCAGGATTATGGGTTTCAGATATTAAAGGAGGCCATAGCCGTTTGTGATCTTGATGGAATATTTTTTAACATGCCTGGGTATACAACTTCAGATTATAGTGGGAATTACCATGGGATTTGTCAATGTGAAAATTGCAAGAAGCGCTACCATGATTCAACTGGATTGAATCTTCCAGTGAAGGAAGATATGAATGATCCTTTATTCGTAAAATATAATACATTTAGAAAAACAACATCAGAACAGTTGTTTCAGCGTATCGGAAATTTTATCAAAGAGCAGGACCCAAAACTTGTGGTATGCACCTATACCGACGTGGGGGTTGATCTCATAAGAAGTGAGTCCAGTTCATGGCTTAGTTCTGAGTATGAATGGAATTATTTCTCTACAGATCATGTTAAGCGAGTGCTTGGATCATATAAAGACCGAGCTCCCAGTAATCTTCTTCAATATTTTCTTGCAATCGGTTATCGACATATTGCTACATCTGCTAACATTCTTCGGGTATGGCTGCTTCAAAACATGTTGAATGCCGCACCGCTTGACGTATATGTGATTGGCACACTGGCAAATCAGTATGATAGGGAGTTTATTCCCATCATGAATGAGATCTATGCATTCCATCTTAAAAATGAAAAAATATTTACCAATGTAAAATCAAGAAGTCAGGTAGCATTGGTGCGCGGTACAACTGAAGAATACAGAGGATTGATAAAGCTGCTAACTGAGTCGCACATCATGTTTGATGTGGTGGAAGCTTCCGTGATTGGTACTGAGCGAATGCCTAAAAAATTACAGGAGTATGATGTTGTGATTACGGGAGATGTTGCCAATCTTGACGAAAGAGTTATTTTATTTCTTGATGCTTACATTAATCAAGGTGGGCATTTACTCTCTACCGGTTTTACTTCAACTAGAGATGGTCAGGGAAACCAAATGAATCGTATTCGAATGAAGTCGATTGGTGTGGAGGAAAAATA
>JBILHX010000238.1:0-2687 GCA_044350285.1 Chitinophagaceae bacterium
TGAAGTTGTTTTCAAATTTGCTATGGTCAAACTGATTTTTTCGTTGTTGTTTTTTAAGTTTTGTGTAATGCTTTCAACATTGCCCATGATGTTGCTCAATTTTGGCATGCTTTGTTCCAATATAATGGAAGCATTGTTGCTGGTGCGGGTAAATGATTTTAATGAGCTGTTGAAATTCACCAAAGATCTGTTGAGTTCCCCATTGGCCAAAATACTGTCAAGAGAAGTAACGATGCTGTTGATTTTTGCATTCAATGGTTTTAAAACATTGCTCATGGATTCCATAAGGGTGGTATCGGCCATTGAGTTGAGCGTTTGACCACTTTCGGCCAATTTGTTGGATTTGCTGAACTGTAAATTTAAAGCCTTTCCGCCAAGCAATGCGCTGCTAACCTTGATGCTTGAACCTTCAGGAATATCAATGTCTTCATTGATCACAAAATAAACTCTGAATCTACCATCTGGTTTTAACAATTCAACGTCGGTTACATTGCCAACTTTATAGCCATTAAATAAAACGGGGGTCGATTTGCTAATTTCAGCAACATCTTGCAAAATTGCGTTTAAGGTGTATTTCTTAGAAAAAAAACTTCCTTGACCAGCTAGGAAATTGTATCCCAATACTAAAAAGGTAATTGCTATTGCAGCGAGTGCACCAACTTTAGTTTCATTTGATACTTTAAAAGCCATAATTTACTGCAAATATAAATTCAAATCATTGCATTTCCAATTGTAAACCTTTTGAAGTGACTTGAATTCGTTGAATCTGTGCTTATCTGCCACCATTTGGTCATAATATGACAAAAAAAAGGGACGTTTTTTTTGTTTTACACTAAAAACATTATTTTTACAAAATCGAATAAAGATAATAATCATTTCTATAACATCAACGCCTCATGAAGAGATTTTACAATATTTACTTTCTTACTATGCTGATGCTGCTTTGTGCGCAAGGTATTTCTGCCCAAGTCCTTATTTTGGGGAATGGCAGTTTTACTGGCTCTAGCTTGGCCGGCCCTGCCAACACCAGCACATCTGCCAATGCCTCTTCGCGTTATGCGTATATTTTTCCGCAATCTGTAGTATCTGGATTGTTGCACAATGACAGTATACGCAGTATTTCTTTTATGCGCAATGGTGGCGGTGCACTTGTGGGTACTTGTAGTTTGAAAGTATACATGCGAACCACGGTGAATTCGAATTATGGAAACAGAAATGTTAATTGGGTGAATTTGACTGGCACCACCGGTATGAAAAAGGTTTACGACAAAAGTCCTAGTAATGATTTTGACAGTGTAGATGGTTGGGTGCGTTTGGTGTTTAATACGCCTTATGTGGTTGATACCGTATTTGGTAAAAACTTAGAGATTTTGGTTGAATACAATCAAATATCGTCTCAGAATTCGAACATATTTTGGAATTTCGAAAACAGTGGAACAGTGAGTGGCTATGCGGCCAATCAAACCAAGTTTGTTAGAAGCAATGGAGGAACCATTACCGATACCACCAATTCTTCAACCGAATGGCATCCAACCATTCGAATAGAATTCCCTAGAAGTGATTTTGATTTAAGTGTTTTGAAGTTGTACAGCTTGGGTAAATTGCCCATTCCCAATGGCAATCCAGATACTGTAAAAGCCATCGTTCAAAACGTAGGAAAGAAACCTGCTACATTTAAAATGTATTTGCGCAGTGCGGGGGCAAACAATCTATACGATTCTGCTTTATACACCTTAGGGTATTTGGAAGAAAAACTACTTAGAATGCCCTTATTGAATCCAACAAATTTAGGTTTGGATACCTTAACTGCCAGTGTTCAAAATGACCAAGGCAATACCAACAATTCTGTTTCTGGGTATCGTTTGGCAACAAGTAATATTTATTCGTATAAAGATCCAACAAGACCCATCGTTGGCGGAATTGGTTTTAATGGCACATCGGGTGATTTCGTAGCTAAGTTTTTCTCAGGAACGGCTGACTCCATTAATCAGATTAGTGTGAGTTTTGCAGGTTCTAACCAAAAATTCAAATTGGGTATTTGGAAAGCCGATGGGAAAGGCGGCTCGCCTGGCACCAATGTGTGGACTTCAGATACCTTAATCACCTCTCCGAGTTTTGTAACGCCGGTTATGCCGCCAGTGCCAATCAAAGAAAGTTTTTATGTTGGGGTTAGACAAATTGGAACAGTGAATGTAGCTTTTGGTTACCAACCTGAACTGCCTGTTAGACGGGGAACTTTCTACTATGCAGCTCCGATGGGAGACACCTCTTGGGTTGACTTTGCGCCGGATGCTCCATTTAAGTTTGCCATAGAGCCGCGCTTACAAATGGTAAACGATGTCGCACCAATTAAAGTATTGGTTCCCAAAGACACCGTGAAGCTTTTGAATATTGTTAAAATGGCACCTAAAGTTAGTGTTTTAAACTATGGTTCTGCCAACCAAAGCAAGAAATTCAATGTTAAATTAAACATCTTCAGATACGGTAATTTAGAATACACCTCAACAAGAAGTGACTCATTGAGTTCTGGCTTAAAACGCACCATAGTGTTCGATTCCAGTTTCTTGCCAACCCAGGCAGGCGATTACGATATTCAAGTGGTGACCTTGTTGTCGAATGATGAGATGAGGGACAATGATACTTTGCGCAGCAAGTTTATCGTCGCGGTATACAAAGATGTTGGTCCA
>JBILHX010000135.1:0-7889 GCA_044350285.1 Chitinophagaceae bacterium
TGCAGAACTGGTAAAATATTTATGTGACGATAAATCCTCATTCATCACTGGGCAGGCATTCAGGATAGACGGGGGACTGGGAATAACCATCGCAGGAAGTAAAAAAAGTAGCTCTTAACTACCCTTTTTTATTTTTAAAATTTATTTTGAATTATAAATTTAAAATATGACTTTAACAATCGAGGACATCACAATTTTTGCCGATGGGCTAGACCATCCAGAATGTATTGCAGCACATCCTGATGGATCTATTTGGGCAGGAGGTGAAGGAGGACAAATCTATAGAGTGTCTCCAGATGGAAGTGAAATAAAAGAAATTGCCAATACAAAAGGGTTTAATCTCGGAATCGCATTTTCCCCTGACCTATCATGGCTAGCAATTTGCGACCTTAAGAATCGATGTGTTTGGAAATTAATGATAAGCACAAAGAAACTAACCAAATTTGCAGAAGGTGCAGAGGGCTGTTCATTTAACAACCCAAATTTTCCATGTTTTGATAAAAAGGGAAGACTATGGGTTTCAGAAAGTGGTGCATTTAGACAGGTCTCAGGTAAAATATTTTGTTTTGACGAGAATGGAAATGGAAAAATTTGGCACAATGGTCCTTTTAATTTTGCAAATGGATTGGCACTTTCATTAAATGAAGATTGGCTATATGTAGCCTGCACATGGCTTCCTGGAGTTGAAAGAATTTCCATCAATGCAGATGGATCTGCAGGAACCCGTGAAGTCTTCTGCACGCTACCGCGAAGCTGTCCTGATGGCCTTGCTTTTGATATTGACGGAAACTTATATATAGGATGCTACGCACCAAATTACATATATAAAGTTAGCCCAGCACAGGAGGTTAGTTTACTTATTGATGATTGGGAGGCTCATTCCTTGTGTAATCCAACCAACCTGGCTTTTGGAGGCAAAGATTTCAACGAATTATATGCTGCCAACTTAGGTGCATGGCATATAAGCAGGATTAAAATTAATACAATAGGTCAAAAATTAGCTTGCCACCAACAATAAATGAATATCCCTTTTTCTGTATTCAAATCAAAAGCCAATTGAATTACCTCCATCTACGGGAAGGCAAATACCCGTTATAAAATTTGAGAAATCGGAGGCTAAAAAAGCTGCGGCATGTCCAACTTCTTTTGTAGTTCCAAAACGTCTTGCGGGCGTGCGTGAAAGAATTTTTTCTTTTCTGGCTGGATCACTTTCCATGATGTTCAAAAACATTTTGGTTTCTATAAAACCAGGAGCGATGGCATTAAACCTAACACCTGTATGCGAATATTCTGATGCCAAAGATCTTGTCATACCCAATAGCGCAGTCTTGGAACTGCTGTAGGCAACAACTTGCGTAATTCCAAAAAGTGCTGCCATGGAACTAATGCTGATCACAGAACCTTTTCCCCGCGGCAACATGTAATGCAATACAGTCCTGGTAAGAGCAAAAACACTGTTGATATTGGTATCCATGACCATTTGAAATTCACTATCTGTTGCTTCCATAGATGGTTTTTTACTGTGCATGCCTGCATTGTTGACTAGAATCTCAATTGGTCCAATTTCCTGCTCTATGGTTTCAACCAATTTTTTATGGGTATCTTTTTGGGTAACATCATTCACATAAATAAAACAATTATCCCCCAGTTCTAATTTTGCAGCTTGTAACTTTTCGATGTTGCGCCCGGTAATGGCAACCTTTGCTCCAAGTGCGATATACTGTGCTGCAATTGCCAACCCGATTCCCGATCCTCCGCCAGTTACCAGTGCTACCTTATTGTTTAACTCAAATTTCATTTCCATGTAATTAATTTTTTATTTTAATATTATGATGTCGAATGGTAAAAATATTTTCATTTTAATATAACCAATAATAGGGCCTATCATATTTATGTTTCACACATTACAATTACTCTTTTAATTATTTATTTTAGGAAAACTTAAAACCATATTTCTTTCTACGCACAACAATCCTATCAAAGTATACTTCTCATCTAGATAGTTAGCTTAAATACCCCACCTTGCCCCTCTTCAGAAAACCCGCCTGTTACAATTAGTGTTTCATCATTAAGAAAATAAACATTGCTTGCCAGTTTCATTTCTACATCAAATGTTGAAATTAATTCTCCGTTAGAATCTACAATGTGCACTGAACCCATTCCATAATGAGCAACTGCCATCATTCCTTTTTTGTTTATCGCTATGCCATCGGGGAGGTTATCAACCAAATTCCCTGACTCATTCAATGGTAGGTCAATAAAAACCTCAAACTTCATTTCTGAACTGATTCCATGCGTCAAATCAATGCTGATAATTCTATTTTTGAAGCTCTCTGCTACAAAAAGCTTTTTCCCGTCATTAGACATTGCAATACCATTGGGAAAATCCAAGCCTGTTGCAACAGCATACTCCTTACCATCAGAACTTATAAAAAAAACTACCCCATCATTTCTAATTGAATCAGTAAAAAATAAATTTCCTTTTTCATCTACCAATAAATCATTTGGGGAATTGACTTTAATACCAGCACATGTTTCGTGCGATTCATCTCTTATAAAAATTCCTTCGGGTGAAAACCTTACTACCTTACCCAATTTGCCGTCACAGATCAAATGATCCCCACCAGATAAAATAATTTGGCCATTGGGGTAAGCTGATTTTGCCCAAGTAGTTACTACCCCATTATTATCTAATTTCATAATTGACCCAGCATTCAATATGGTGAAATAAATATTCCCATCAATATCAATTGCAGGTCCTTCAGCATAAGCATCCACAATAGCCAGTTGAGTTAGTAAGTTGTTTTTTTTCATCATAAAATTTATTAAGGCTCAAATAATAACCTGCTTTTTTTAAAACTATCAAGTGTAGTCAACTCTTCAACAAAAGTGTTTGACTCATTAACTATTCCCAATAACGCAACCCTCATAATTGTTTATTACTATGTTTTTGATGAAACACTAATGCATCATCCATCCACCATCTGCATTAATCGATTGCCCTGTAATCAAATCACTATCCGCAGAAGCTAAAAATAAAAATATACCCTCAATATCATTCGTTTCAATTCTTTTTGGAATTGCCTGTACATCCATTAACATAAGCGTTGCATTTTCTTGGGCAGATGATGAACCCAGTTTTTCCAATTCTGTTTCTGTTTTAATTGCCCCTAATATTATGGCATTTACATTTATATTGTTCACACCTACCTCGCGTGCAAGTGCACGGGTAAAGCCAATGATTGCTCCCTTAGAAGCGACATAGTGTACATACCCTTTTTGGCCAGTCAGAAATACAACAGAAGATACATTGATGATCTTCCCATAATGCTGTTCCTTCATGAATGGAAATACCGCTTTAGAACATACAAATTGTGACCTCACGTTTGTCGTCATCACGTGGTCCCAATCAGCTACAGTGATTTCGTTCCAAGCCTTGCGTGGATCTATGCCTGCATTGTTCACCAAAATATCTACCCTGCCATATGTTTCGATTGTTTTCTCCAACATTTGCAGAACCTCCAATTCGTTAGATACATCTGCACCAAAAGCGAATGCGCTTCCACCTTCTTCTGTGATTTGCTTTACAACATTACCTGCTAATTCAGCTTTGGTATGATAATTCACAACCACACTTGCACCCTCTCTAGCAAATCTTAATGCAATTGCTTTTCCAATTGATTCAGCAGCTCCAGTTATGATAGCGACCTTATTTTTTAATCTCATGTTGAATACTTTGATTTGTCAAAAAAAATCTTGCTACAGAAATAACTACTGCAATTATCAACGTTGAAAATCATTAGTACCCTGCGCCTTCCATAAGACCCTTTAAATAACCCCAAGCAAAAAGACGGCCATCTTCACCATACCCAGGATCCAAATTGTTTTCTCCTCCCATGGTTGGCACATGATCGATTCTTACCGGACCATCATAACCCATTTTTTTATACATCTTCATCGCCCCAAACATATCGGTTTGTCCATCATCATGAAAAGTTTCTGAAAAATTTTCAGCGGTACCTCTAACATCCCTAAAGTGAACAAAAAATATTTTATTCTGACGCCCAAGCTCTTCAATTTCTTGGGGTATATTTTCTCCCGCGGCAGACAAGGTACCTTGACAAAAGGTAACACCACTATATTTACTAGGCACAAGATCAATTGCTTTTTTTAATGCAGCCGCACTTGTTATTATTCTGGATATTCCTTTAATTGGTGATATTGGTGGATCATCAGGATGCAAAGCCAATTTAACTTTCGCTTCCTCGGCTACAGGAATTATTCTCTCAAGAAAATATTTTAAGTTATCCCAAAGACGCTCTTCCGATACAATTCCTGCCTCTGTTAAAGGAGCATCTTTCATTTGACTGTGGTCGTAGCTTGTAACAATGGCGCCGCCTCGTGTGGGAGTGGAAACGGATGTTCGAACCCAATTAAACTGTGCCATGAAATTGTAGCAAAAAATGGGAATATTGAGTGCTCCCATGTTCCGTATCATCTTGGTACAATCTTCAATATCTTGATCTCTGCCTTCAATACCAAGTTTCATTTTATGCATCTGAGAATTAATCCCTGGCTCAATCACTTCTAGCTTAAAACCAAAATTTTCAAATCTTTGCTTCAATGCCAATAAATCCGAGTACTCGAAAGAGGTATCCCCGTTTTCATGTAAAGGCAAGCGCGATACTGCATGGGTTACGCCAACCTGCTTTGCAAGAGTCCAAAGCCTGTCGGGATATAAAGACAATACATCTGCTATTTTCATTTTTAAATATTTGTTCGTTTATTTTGAACTCAACTAATTTCTACTTGACTCACTCATAAAAATTTAAGACAGGAATATTAGGTTTTACTAACAACTATAGGCTACATCACAGCATGTCCTCTAAAGTCCAATGATTCCCCCAACGAACATCTATTTCTTCTCTTATGCTTTGGTACCTTATGTCCGTTGAAAGACGGATTCTCCCATTTGCATCGATATTATTTGTAGCAGCATGAATCATGTAAGGACTGTGAAAAACAATATCCCCCGCTTCGTAGTCAGCAACAAGCCAACGGGTATCGAATTGTTCGGCCATTGCTCCCAAATCCTTACCAACCCAACCACCTTCAATCATGTTTTTGTTGTAGGCACTAATTCGTTCCTCGGGACTCAAATTCTGATGCTGAGCAGTAAAATCAGCTTCCATTTTTCTGCCAAGTAAATCGGATCCTTCAAGATATACCAATCCTCCCATTTCAATAGGAGTATCTCCCAGCGGAATCCAGCTTGAAACAACTGTATCATTTCCACCACGCAAGTAAATTAGATCATAGTGTGCAGGTGTAGTTGCTGGATGTGTTTTCAACAATTGATTCAATACATTCGGAGTCTTGTAGCGGACAATTTTTCGCTTGTGCAAGTAACTCGGACTTCCAAAAAAGTTGTCATAAAACTGCCAAAGCTTGGGGTGTAAGCAAAAAGATTCGTAGGCTGCTGTTCTCACAAATTCCATCAAGATTTTTTGATTCAGCTCCGTTTCAGCATTGCCTGAAAAAAGACCTTCCTGTGGATTGCTATCAACAAGTAATAATCCTGTGTCCATATAGGATTCAAAAAAACGTTTGCGCAATTCCAATACCTCCTTGCGCTCAAAAAACCCCTTAATCCATACATACCCTTGCAATTGAAATAGTCTTTTATATTCTTCAATTGTCAAATCAGACTGACTGGAATTTAGTGGGCCCAATCTATTTGGAGCACTAGAAAGAGTATAACCATTGCTGGTGAGAGGTTGAAGTGGTTTCCTAAAAGAATTCATACCCTTATAATTTAAATTAGTTTGTTCTCATGCAACGTCAAAAATGAATATTATGATTTACTTGTTGCGATTGTTTAGACACCGAACGATAGCTGTATATAAAGAAAAACACAGCTCTTTTCCTGGTTTATAAATATATATCCTTACTTCATACATATTTATAAAAGACCTGCCCCACAAATAGCCTCAAGCACAATCTAAATTATAAAAATACAATCATAGCGTTTGGGTTAAAATTGTCAAAAATGTATACAATTTGGCCATTTTATTTGAAAACCCTCCCCCAATATCTTGTTATTTTGTTTAGGCATAAGCAGTCTTAAGTTTATATAATCATATTTACCATGATTGGTTTATTAAAAGATACATCAAGGCCATTATTCAAATTGTTATTTATTTTCAACTTCCCTATTTTAGTGAATGCCTTAAAACAATTTTATTTACCCAAAAACAAGGGTGTTGGTTCTTGAATTTTTGATTCTACTTTTAAAAAAACGACAATACTTAATCATAAAATAGCATCACAAAACATAAGATGGAAAAAATTATTTTAAAAGGAATCACGTGGGGACATTCAAGGGGTATTACGCCATTACTGGCTTTCTCACAAAGATTTTCTGAGCTCAATCCAGCAATTGAGATTCAATGGACCAAGAGATCCTTGCAAGAGTTTGCAGATTTTCCCCTAGAAAAATTAACTCAGCAATATGATCTGTTGATTATTGATCATCCTTGGGTAGGCTGTGCGGCAGCAACAAAAAGTGTATTGGCGCTAGAACAATACATTTCAAAAGAATATTTACAAGACCAATTGGATAATTCGGTTGGAGGCTCACACCAAAGCTATGCGTTTAACCAACATCAATGGGCACTTGCGATTGATGCGGCAACCCCTGCTGCAAGTTATAGGGCTGATTTATTTGAAAAAAACAATGCCACTTTACCGCTAACCTGGGATGACTTGATTTCACTAGCAAACGATGGAAAAGTTGCTGTTCCCGCCATTCCTATTGATTTACTGATGAATTTTTATATGTTTTGCATTGCCAAAGGTGAAACCCCATTTAAGAATGAAGAAGAAGTAATTAGTTTAGAAACAGGAAAGGCTGCACTAAATATGATGCATGAATTATATTCACGGGTTGATAAAAAAATGTTTGAACTCAACCCTATTGGAGTTGCAGAGCTGATGACAAAGTCAGATGATTATTGGTATTGCCCTTTTGCCTACTGCTACTCAAATTATTCGAGGGAAGGTTACGCTGAAAAAATCTTAACATACGCAGATATTGTCCAGTTTAACAATGTAAGATTCAGGTCTACCATTGGTGGGACCGGGTTAGCAATATCTGCTTTTAGTCAACACAAGGATATTGCAGTAGAGTTTGCAACATCCATTGTTTCATCAAAATGTCAATCTACCTTTTACATAGAAAATGGTGGACAACCCGGCCACAAGGCTGCCTGGATCTCTCAAAAAAACAATATACTCTGCAATGATTTTTTTGAAACCCTGTTGCCTGTCATGGAAAATGGATTTATTCGCCCACGGTATAATGGCTATTTATATTTTCAAGATCATGCAGGGGATCACATTCATCAATATCTATTGCATGGTGGCGATGAAGAAGATGTTTTAAATCAAATAAATTGTTTGTATAAAAAAAGTCTCTTAACATCTAATTCATAATTAGAAGCCAATTACTAATGGTTGTTCATAAACGCCAATGCGACAGTAGTGTCCTTGTAGTGCCCCTGCCCTAATTCCACCAAACCATGTTTTGAGCAAACTGTAAGGTAAGTTTTTGGGCAACCGCAAGGGTTGCCCATACATTGCATCATCCCTTGCTTCACACAATCCTTATAAATGGCATAAAAAAATGAAGAATGAAACTCTTGGCTGTTCCATTCTTCATTTTTCATTCTTAATTCTTCATTTATTAAAACTTAATCGCCTTAACCACTTTCGTGTTCGCACCTTGCCTTACCTCAAACATATAAACCCCTGGTCTTAACTCCTCGCCTATCCTCAATGTATTCGAAGGGTTTATCGTTGTTGTTTTCAGTATGCTTCCACGTGCATCC
>JBILHX010000040.1:0-26832 GCA_044350285.1 Chitinophagaceae bacterium
ATCTCCTGTAACATTAAATAAACGCCCATTGATTGCAGGTCCGATTGGCATTGCGATTGCCTTTCCTGTGTCAAAAACTTTGGTACCCCTTACGAGGCCTTCCGTTCCGTCCATCGCAATACACCTTACACTGTCTTCTCCAAGATGTTGTTGCACTTCCATCACTAGTTTGTCTCCATTTTCTTTATGGAGTTCCAATGCATTATAAATCTCTGGAAGCTGACCTTCAAAGTGAACGTCGACTACCGCGCCGATGACTTGTTTTACTTTACCTGTGATAGCCATGATTCTGTTTTATGTTGGAATGACTTGATTTTCGGCCGCAAAGGTAAAGAGGATGCGTATATTAGAAAAATCGAATCCTATCTTTTTTCCAGATACGGCTAAAATAAGTTGAAAATGCACTAAAGTACCCTAAAAAGCAGGGCTGCTAGGACGGCTCCAACAATGGGACCAACCACTGGAACCCATGCATAGGCCCAATCACTGGAACCTTTTGATGGTATTGGCAGTATAGAATGTATAATTCTTGGTCCTAAGTCGCGGGCTGGATTGATGGAATAACCTGTTGGTCCTCCCATGCTTAACCCAATGCCTATAACCAACAAAGCTACCGGAAGTGCATCCAAAGCGCCTAGTTTCATATCTCCTTTTTGGATGAACAAAATTGAAAGCATAAAAATAAAAGTTGCGATTGTTTCGGTCATAAAATTATTCATTGGCTTTCTAATGGCAGGCCCTGTAGAAAAAACTGCTAAAATATGTCCAGGATTTTCTGTGGCACTAAAATGATCCTTGTATGTAAGCCAAGTGAGCACTGAACCGATGAATGCGCCAATAAATTGCGCCAAAATATACAGGGGAACTTCGTTCCAACTGAATTTACCCGCAACGGCAAGGCCAATTGTAACGGCGGGATTGAGGTGAGCGCCACTTACATCTGCAGAAATATATACACCTACAAAAACAGCAATCCCCCAAGCCAAACCTATTACAATCAATCCCGAATCATTCCCTTTAGTGTTGTGTAACAAAACGTTGGCAACCACACTAAGCCCTAACGTAATTAATACTGCAGTACCTATTAATTCAGCAATAAATGGCGTCATAAAAATTCATTTAGATACAAAATACTAAAAAAATCAAACTTTTGCGATGTATCCTTTGGCTAATTCTGCGAACTCTTGTATTTGGTCCTTCTCCCAGACATCATCCTTTCCCATTTCTGCTGCCATAAGCTTTGCTACAATAGGTGCTGATTCAATGGCAGCCTTTGCGTTTAGGAACAACATCCGTGATCTTCTGGCTAAGTAATCTTCTATATACATTGTCATTTCTTGTTGAACGGCCCAAATGACTTCTGCCTTGGTATAATCAAATAATGGATGAATTTTTTCTGCAAGCTCAGGCTTTACTACCATCATTTGTAGGATTTTTTCTCCATCTGAGCCAAATGAAGAAAGCGGATCTCCATATTTTATCTGCTCGCTGTAGCCGTGAAGCATTAAATTCCGTGTTGTACATTTTATCACAGGCAGCTTTCCCACAAAAGAAGCGTTGTTTACGGCATCTTTTGCCATCTTCCTGTAGGTTGTCCACTTCCCCCCTGTTATGGTAATTAAATTGCTTTTGGAAACCATGATTGTATGGTCTCTTGAAGCTACGGAAGTACTTCCCGTGTTTGAAGTTTTTACCAATGGCCTCAATCCGGCAAACACGGATAAGATATCCTTTCTGGTGAGTTTTATTTCGTTGTATTGATTGAAATTGAGGAGTATGAATTCGATCTCTTCTTCCAATGCAATTGGCTCATCGCTAATCATGTTCAACGCAGTGTCTGTTGTGCCAATCACAACCGAATCATGCCATGGTAATGCAAAAAGCACTCGTCCGTCGGTAGTCTTTGGTATCATCAAAGCACCGGTTCCTGGAAAAAACTTTTTGTCCACCACAAGATGCACCCCTTGAGATGGCATCACCATCGCAGGTGTTTCAGTTTCATCCATACCAATAATTTGGTCGACAAAAACCCCTGTTGCATTGATGACAACTTTGCTTTTTATTGTATACGTTTCACCGCTTATTTCATCAAAGGCATCAATCCCAACAATCTTCGAATTTTCTTTCAACAGTGCAACAACACCACAATAATTGACCAGAGAAGCGCCCAAATCAGTTGCAGTTTGTGCCAAAGCAATGGCCAATCTGGAATCATCGAACTGCCCGTCCATGTATGAAATACCGCCCTTCAACTTCTTTTTTTCAATTGAAGGCATTGCCGAAACCATCGATTTTTTTCCAAGAATCTTTGGCTTTCCTAAACTCAATTTGTTGGAAAGCAAGTCGTAGACGGTTAGCCCCACCCCATAAAACCATTTCTGCCAATATGAATAAGCGGGTATGATAAATTGTTGCACACGGGTTAAATGGGGGGCGTTTTTCAACAGGAATCCCCTTTCACGCAAAGCCTCTATCACAAGCTTGATGTTTCCTTGTGCAAGGTAGCGCACACCCCCATGAACAAGCTTTGTACTTCTGCTTGAGGTTCCTTTTGCAAAATCATACTTTTCGAGCAACAGTACCTTAAATCCCCTTTTTGCTGCATCGACCGCTATTCCCAGTCCTGTTGCGCCTCCTCCTACTACCAACATATCCCACAACGCGGTTTCCCTGATCTGCTCAATTGATGTTTTCCTATTCACTGTTTTTATGTTTCTTTAATGTACATTGCCTAAAAGGACTCATCATTAAGATGAATGACTCCATGCCAACACTGCTTTTACAGCACGTTGCCATTGACCGATGTATTTTTCTTTTTCTTGATTTTCCATTGTTGGGATGAATGCTGCAGATTCTTTCCATTGTGTAGAAATATCTTCAATGCTCTGCCAAAATCCTACAGCCAACCCTGCCAAATATGCAGCGCCAAGTGCTGTTGTTTCGATCACTTCCGGCCTGATCACTTTTACAGACAATACATCGCTTTGAAACTGCATCAACAAGTCATTTACAGTTGCGCCACCATCAACCCTGAGTTCTGCAATCGGGATTCCTGCATCTGATTCCATGGCTTTCAACACATCATTTGTTTGAAATGCAATGCTCTCCAAGGTTGCCCTGGCGATGTGGCCATCTGTTGTTCCACGCGTCAATCCAAATATGGTCCCCCTTGCATAAGGATTCCAATGTGGGGCACCCAATCCTGCAAATGCAGGCACCACAACAACACCATCACTGTTTGGAACTGAAGCGGCCAATGCTTGCACATCACCAGAAAGTTTTATCATCTTCAATCCGTCCCGCAACCATTGCACGGATGCACCTGCTATAAACACACTTCCCTCTAATGCGTATGAAGTAACACCACCAATTTTCCAAGCAACGGTTGTTAATAAATTATTTTTTGATTCTACGGCAACAGTCCCGGTATTCATCAACATAAAACAACCTGTGCCGTAGGTGTTTTTCACCATGCCCACTTTTGTACACATCTGTCCAAATAACGCTGCTTGTTGATCTCCGGCCATCCCCGCTACTGCTACTGTTGGAAGTCCAATTGCCTCAGCATAGCCATATACTTCACTGTTGCTTTTCACTGTTGGCAACACGCTTCTCGGTATGTTGAGCAACTCAATCAATTCATTGTCCCAATCGAGGGTATGCAAGTTAAACAACATAGTTCTTGATGCATTGCTCACATCAGTGGCATGAACTTTTCCTGCGGTCAGTTTCCAAAGCAACCAGGAATCAACTGTTCCGAAGGCCAACTTCCCCTCATTTGCAAGATCCCTTGCGCCAGGTACTTCATCGAGGATCCACTTCAATTTTGTTCCAGAGAAATAGGCGTCAATGACCAATCCTGTCTTTTTCCTGATCATTTCTGCCTTCCCTTCACTTCTCAACTGATCACAATAGGCTGCAGTTCGTCTGTCTTGCCATACAATGGCATGATACACAGGCTCGCCTGTTTCCCTGTTCCAAACAACAGTAGTTTCCCGTTGGTTGGTGATGCCAATGGCAGCAATGCTTTCAGGCAACAAACCCATTTCAGCAACAAGTGTTGTTGCCACCTTTTTTTGAGATTCCCAAATTTCATTGGCATCATGCTCCACCCATCCCGATTGGGGGAAAAACTGTGTAAATTCCATTTGTTCTACTTTACAAATGGCTCCTTCATGGTTGAATAAAATGGCTCTGGAACTGGTGGTTCCCTGATCAAGTGCTAGGATATAACGATCCATGGAATTATTTTGATGTAAGATAATAATTTAAGTTTAAGGTTGAATTTTTTGAGTTTAAAGTTGAATGTTTAAAGTTGAAAGTTTTGGGGGTATTCAATGCGGAATTCAACTTTAAACCAAAAACTTTAAACTTGTTGTTCAAAATTTTGGGATTAATGAACGTGGAATTAAACTTTCAACCAAAAACTTTAAACCATACAGTGTAAACACTAAAAACCAATTTTATCTTATCTTGCATCCTGATGGAAAATTTCGTTGTTTCGGCCAGAAAATACAGACCCCAGCACTTCTCTACAGTGGTGGGACAATCGCATATTACCACTACACTAAAGAATGCCATTTTAAACCAACATTTGGCCCATGCGTTTCTTTTCACCGGACCAAGAGGCGTGGGAAAAACAACTTGCGCCAGGATTTTAGCGAAAACCATTAATTGCGAAGCTTTGACTCCTGAGGGAGAAGCTTGCGATGTTTGCACGTCTTGTAAATCCTTCAATGCCGGAGCCTCGTTCAATGTTCATGAGCTTGATGCCGCCAGCAACAATTCCGTTGACGACATCAGAGACCTTACTGATCAGGTTCGCATAGGGCCTCAAACAGGACGGTATAAAATATATATTATAGATGAGGTACACATGCTCAGCTCGAGTGCCTTCAATGCCTTTCTCAAAACACTTGAAGAACCTCCAGCACATGCCATCTTCATTTTAGCAACAACAGAAAAGCACAAAATCCTTCCAACCATTCTTTCTAGGTGCCAGATATTCGATTTCAAAAGAATTACGCCAGCAGATATCGTGTTGCATCTGGAAGAAATTGCAGCCAAAGAAAATATTCAAGCGGAACCTTCTGCACTTCAAATCATTGCCCAAAAAAGCGATGGCTGTATGAGGGACTCATTGAGCATTCTAGACAAAATAGTGAGTTTTACAAACGGTGTGCTTACTTATGCCAATACACTTGAACATTTAAACATATTGGATGAAGATTATTTCTTCAAAATTCTTGAAATGCTCCAACAAGAGGACCTGCCTGCTGTGCTCAACATTTATGATGAAATAGACAAGAAAGGTTTTGAAGGGGATACAGTCTTGAACAGCCTAGCAGAATTTTTCAGAAACCTGTTGGTTAGCAAAGATCCACGTTCCATAGGCTTGCTTCAGGTAGTGGAAGGATTCAGAAATAAATACATTTCATCTGCATCATCAATTTCTGCTGCTTATATGATTGGCGCATTAAATATCTTGACTGAAGCAGAAATTGGGTTTAAGCAAGCCAGGAACAAAAAACTGCATGTAGAATTTAACCTGATACGGTTAACACACTTAAACCAAGCCGTCACCCTCCTTGCCGAAGGCGGAATGGATAAAAAAAAAAGAGTTGACGAATTAAAACCTGTTGCTTTTAAGAAAATCACGTTCACTTCATTTCCAACGGATAAAAATAAAAAATCTGGAGGTGAAGCAATGGTTACACCTCCCCTTCCCACCCCTCTAACTGAGCAAAAGGCAACTTTACACATTGAAACAGTGCCGGTTAAGGAAGCCCCAAAGCAAGAAAAAAAACAGGAAAATGAAGAGCCCCTGACACCAGCGCCGACCCTAGGTTCGCTAAAAAGCATACGGGAACAAATGCAAAACAGGAAGCAAGACCAAGGAGAGATTCATAACCTTTCTGAAGAATTGCTCACAAACTGTTGGAATTCATATTTGGAAAAACTCCAGGAAAATAGCCAGGTAACAAGCCATACCAACTTGAGGATGGCTACTGTCAAAATCGTTGACAACCAAATGTTCGAGATATTGGCTGGATCAAGAATCCAACAGCAGTTCATAGAAAATGAAAGAATAGCGCTCTTGTCTTTTATACACGATACATTCAACAATAGAAAAATTCAGATGCAGATTCTCCTGGATCCGGACGCCGACAAAAATGATGTTGTTGTTGAACAGACCCTTTCACAAAAAGAACAATATTTTAAAATGATCAGTCTTTACCCCATTGTGAAAGAATTGCGCGATCAACTAAACCTAGACTTGGATTACTAATTTACGGCGCAACACTTGCTATTCTGATTTATTCATCCAAATCTTTATTTTAAGGCATTGGATTTCCCCATTTTGACGTAATTTCGGCCTTCAAAATCTTTTAATAACCAAAAAGGAAATCTCGGTTATGGCGGAAGTGATTAGAATGCCTCTACTTAGCGATACCATGACGGAAGGTAAAATCGTCAAATGGAATAAGAAAATTGGAGACACCGTAAAAAGCGATGACTCATTAGCTGATGTGGAAACCGACAAAGCAACTATGGATGTAGTTGGTTATGCCGATGGAACATTGTTGTACATTGGAGTCAAAGAAGGTGAAGCTGCAAAAGTCAATGACATCATTGCAATTGTAGGAAAGCCCGGAGAGGATATCCAAGCTTATTTATCAACAAGTGCACCAGTTGCCACAGCTGCTCCAGCACCTGCAGTTTCTGCACCTCAACAACAATCAGCACCCGCAACCACCGTAACACCTGAAAAATTGGGCGTTACCGTTATTCGCATGCCGCTGTTAAGTGATACAATGGTATCCGGTAAGATTGTTCAGTGGAACAAAAAAGTAGGCGATGTTGTGAAAAGTGACGATAACTTAGCTGATGTTGAAACAGACAAGGCAACCATGGAAGTGGTGGGTTATACAGACGGAACCTTGCTTTACATTGGTGTAAATGAAGGCGAATCTGCAAAAATAAATGATGTTATCGCAATCATAGGCAAAGCGGGAACTGACATCAGTGCATTGTTGCCAGGAATCAATGATACAACCCCGAAAGCAGCATCATCAACCCCAACCACTGCTCCAGTCGCTGCTGCTCCAGTTGCAGCAGAAGCCCCAAAAACAACTAGTTCAACAGAAGGCAGGCTTAAGGCCTCTCCATTGGCTAAAATGTTGGCAAAAGAAAAAGGCATTGATCTTTCGCAAATTCAAGGCACCGGTGATGGCGGAAGAATTACCAAGAGAGATGTAGACGATTTCAAAAACCCTGTTGCCGCAGCACCAATGCAAGCTACGCCAGTGCAAGCTGCACCAGTGGCAGCGAAAGCGGTTGTTGCCGGACAAGAAGGCTATACAGACACACAACTCACTTCAATGCGTAAAACCATTGCAAGAAGACTTGGAGAAAGCATGTTTACCGCACCTCACTTCTATCTTAAGATGGAAATCAATATGGACAATGCCATGAAGGCAAGGGTTCAAATGAATGAGGTGAGTCCAACCAAAATATCTTTCCAAGACATGTTGATCAAAGCCTGTGCATTGGCGTTGAAGAAGCACCCTGCTGTTAACAGCAGCTGGATGGGCGAATTCATCAGAACATACGACCATGTTCATATTGGATCTGCCATTGCATTGCCGGAAGGGTTGATTGTACCTGTTTTGCGTTTCGTTGATCAAAAAAGCCTTTCACAAATTGCGTCTGAATCCAAAGATTTATACGACAAGGCGAGAAATAAAAAAATACAACCTGTAGATTTTACTGGAAATACATTCACCATTTCAAATCTAGGTATGATGGATATTGATGACTTCACAGCAATCATCAACCCTCCAGACAGTTGTATTCTAGCCGTTGGTAAAATCAAGGAAATAGTGGTTAAGAAAGGAGAAGGATTCACAACAACGAATGTGATGAAACTCACGTTAAGCTGCGACCACAGAAGCGTTGACGGTGCTGTTGGAGCATCTTTTCTCCAAACACTCAAAAAATACATGGAAAATCCAGTCACCATGCTGGTTTGAAAATAAACTAAATTTTAAAAGCCGGTTCATGCCGGCTTTTTTTATACGATAAAAGATGCTTGCAAAAAAAACCTTGGTCCTTGGTGCTTCATCCAATCCTGAACAATATAGCCATATTGCCATAGTACGCCTGCTAAAAGCGGGTCATCCAGTTGTAGCCATTGGAAGACAACCCTTTACCATAGGAAATGTTGAAGTGCAAGGAGAAAAAATGCTGTTTGAAGGAATCCACACGGTAACCATATACCTCAATGAATCTAGACAGCAAGATTATCAGGAATACATTCTTTCGTTAAAACCATCCAGGATTATCTTCAATCCTGGAGCAGAAAATCCATCCTTCAAGGAAATCGCAGAAAATGCCGGAATCTTAACCCTCAACGCTTGTACACTTGTGATGCTAGCAACAGTGGCCTATTAAATATACCCGTTTTATACGTATTTTATGCATTGTTAAAACTAGGTTAATTAGGTACTAATACTCAATTAATTGGCAATTCATTGGCAATTGAAATAATAGGAAGTTATACAGCGTTATAACTTCGTATCATTCAATATCCCAATTATGAAAAATTTAACAAGAACAATGCTGTTCACCTTAATCCTGTCTGCAGGTTTGGGTATTCAAGCAAAATCACAAAGATTGTTCGATGCCATTCCCGAACAAGTTCAATTTCAAAACAAACTGATTGAAGGCCTTTTCGATGCCAACCCTGGCACGGCAGTCAACATCAAGTTCTCAGAAAATTTTCACATCACAGGAATCATTAAATCAAACCAAAAGATTTATGACAACCTACAAACTGTTGTGATAGAATCTTCAAATTATAGCAAAGCAAAATTGTATGTGTCTAAAATCATAGACGACGATAAAACAATCAAATATGTTGGCAGAATAATCAGCAGGGCTTCCCAAGATGGCTTTGAAATCAAAGGCAGCTTTGCAGGAAACAGTTCACTGAAAAAAATCAGCTTGCAAGATATGATTGTTGAATAGCGCCCGTTTTTAATCCCCCTACCTACCCTACAAAACTAACCTAAGCCTCTTTATCCAATTCCTAAACGACAATTTTTTTTCATGAGAAAACTTTTCTCATTGGCCATGGCTATTGCCCCATTGGGCGCTACCACAACCAATGCCGCACCAACCTTGAACAGTTACCCTGTTGCCAGTTCCACTATTTATCTAGACTTTGATGGACACGATGTAAACACTTCCATGTGGAACTACGGAACATCATTTACAGCAGCACCAGCACTGATGACGGATGCTCAAATTACGGAAGCATTTAACAGGGTTTTGAAGATTTCAGGCCCTTCAACATAAATGTGACCACAGAACTCGCAAAATTTCTAGCAGCTCCTCTTGACCAAAGAATTCGGGTAATCATAACACCTACAAGTGCGTGTTATCCTTCTGTAGCAGGAATCGCTTATGTAACTTCTTTTACTTGGGGCGACGATACACCTTGTTTTGTTTTCAGCGACCGATTGTTGAATGATGGAAAAAGAGTGGCAGAAGCTATTTCGCACGAATCAGGACATACACTCGGATTGTATCACCAATCATCTTACACAAGTACTTGTACATTAACCAACTCATACCATACCGGAATAGGAACAGGAACAACTTCATGGGGACCAATCATGGGAAATTTAGCCAGCAAAAACCTTACTCAATGGAATTTCGGTCCAACCCCCAATGGATGCAGCTTCTTGCAAGACAACCTCAGCATCATAACCACAACAAATGGATTTACTTATAGGCCCGATGATTTTGGTGATATCTACAGTACAAGCAGTACCGTAACGTTTACATCAAATATTTTTTCAAGGGAAGGAATAATATCAACATCCACAGACAAGGATATCTTTAGGTTTGATCTTTCACAAATGGGGAAATTTAACATCAACATTACACCATTTAGTGCAGGAGCAAATTATAGTGGTGCTAATCTAGATGTAAAAGTTGAGTTACAAGATGCAAGAGGAACCACAATAAAAATTTATGAACATGCGGATTCGGTAAATGCAAGAATTGACACAACACTTGCTGCAGGAACTTATTATGTTATTGTTGATGGAACTGGAAATTTAAACAACTTAAATGACTATGGTAGTTTAGGCGCTTATAATATCAGCGGCTATTATAGTGGAACAACTGTAACGCCTGTTCCAATACCAAAGCCTAATGATGATGATGAAAGGCATAAAAAAAAGCACAAAAAAACAACATACAATCGTCACAAAAACTTTGATAAAAAGAACAGCATTAACCAATTAGTTTTTTCCGGTGATGAAGCGAAACAATCAGAACAGTCCTTTAGGATAGTTAAGCAAGTTCAGCAGCCCGTCATAATTTATGCAAGGCAGTCTTTTGAGTATCAAGTTATAGACAACAATGGGAAAATCATCAAAGCTGGAAAATCAGGATCAGGAACCAATGCGATAGATATCAGAAACCAACCATCCGGTATTTATATATTAAGACTGATAAGTTCAACAGAACTACGAAGCGAAAAATTCTTTAACGGTTAGAGGAAAATCTTATCTCATTGTTAACATAATTATTTGCCAAAAAGAAAGCAATGGGGCATATGAAATGTTAATTTATTGAGTTAAATCAACTTTAACGAAAATTTTAAAGCGAAATCACTTTCGGTTCACGTAAATACTGCAACTATAAACTGAATCATATTAGGTACTAATACTCAATTTGTTTGAATTTCTACGAAGCACAAAATAATAGAGAGAAAGCCTCCGTTATAGCTTTGTAACCGTTCAAAATCCAAATCATGAAAATTATCAAATCCCCTATTTTGTTCATCTTGGTCCTGGCCCTTACTTCAGGTTTCAAGGCGAATTCTCAAAAACTATTCGATGCCATTCCTGAAAAAATTCAATTTGAAAAAAAGCTCATTGAAGGCGTTTTTAACATGAATGCTGGCTCTGCTGTAGACATCAGGTTTTCACAGACTTTTCGCATCACAGGAATCATCAAATCAAACCAAAAGATTTACGACAACCTTCAAACAGTTGTTATAGAATCAACCAATTACAACAAAGCGAAATTATTTATTTCAAAAACAATTGACGAAGACAAATCTATCAAGTTTGTAGGCAGAATCATCAGCAGGGCTTCTCAAGACGGATTTGAAATCAAAACTGATGTAGCTGGAATCGGTTCACTGAAAAAAATAAATTTGAAAGAAATGATAGTAGAATAGCCTTGTCCGTTTTTAATCCAACCCCTACCCAACCAACCCCCAATCCATTTTCCAACCCTCCAATTTCCATTCTATGAAAAAGTTTTTCTCACTAGCTTTTATTGTTGCCCTTATGGGATCCACAATTGCCAACGCAGCCCCCACACTCAACAGTTACCCAGTTGCCATTTCAACAATCTATCTTGATTTCGACGGACAGGATGTCAACAGCTCTATGTGGAACTACGGAACACCTTTTGCAGCTGCTCCAGCAACCATGACAGATGCACAAATTACAGAAGCTTTCAACAGGGTATCAGAAGATTTTAGGCCCTTTAACATAAATGTGACCACTGACCTCGCAAAATTTCTAGCAGCACCTTTGGACCAACGTATAAGGGTTATCGTAACACCAACCAGCGCATGGTATCCGTCTGTAGCAGGAATCGCTTATGTAACTTCATTCACTTGGGGAGACGACACTCCTTGTTTCGTTTTCAGCGACCGTTTGCTGAATGATGGCAAGAGAGTGGCAGAAGCCATCTCACATGAAACAGGACATACACTCGGATTATATCATCAATCATCTTATACCAGCACTTGTACGCTAACAAGCTCTTATCACACAGGTATTGGAACAGGTGCCACTTCTTGGGGACCAATCATGGGAAATGTTGCCAGCAAAAACCTCACACAATGGAATTTCGGTCCAACCCCCAATGGATGCAGCTTCTTGCAAGACAACCTCAGCATCATCACCACAACAAATGGATTTACATACAGGCCAGATGATTTTGGTGATATTTACAGCACTGCAGGAATTGTAAACGTAGCATCAAATGTATTTTCTAAAGTAGGTGTTATATCAACATCAGCAGACAAAGACATCTTTAGATTTGATCTTTCTCAACTGGGAAAATTCAAACTAAACGTTGATCCATACAGTGTAGGAAATGGATTTTCCGGAGCAAATCTAGACATCAAAATTGAGTTACAAGATTCAAAAGGAAGCACAATTAAAATCTATGATATAAAGGATTCAGTAAATGCAAGAATTGATACAACACTTGCATCTGGAACATATTATGTGATTGTTGACGGAACAGGAAATGTAAACAGCTCAAATGACTACGGAAGCTTGGGATCTTACAGCATTACAGGAACATATGCAGGAACAACCACCACAACCACAACTACAACAACTTCAACCAATAACACTTCAACAAATGTAATCTCTGGAATAAAAGTGAAAGGTGGAAATAAATTGAGTTGGTCAAACAACACAATTAAAGGTGGAGAAGCCATGACATTGCTTTACGCAAATGAAAACAGTGAAGAATTTAAAGAATTAAGCAGACCTAATTCAAATGCCACAAGTTTTGTTCATCAAATAAGCAAACCTGAACTGTATACATACAAATTACAAATAATTGACAAAACAGGAAGCATCCGGTTTTCAAATTCAGTGACTATTGATTCAAAAAACAACACAGGCATATTCAAGATTATCAAACAAGTTCAACAACCAGTTGTAATAAACGCTACTGAAGGATACGACTTCCAAGTAGTTGACAACTACGGCAGGGTATTGCAAGCAGGTAAAGCACCAGCAGGAACAAAATCAATAGATGCGAGGAGTTACCCAGCAGGCATTTACAACATCAAACTAAGCAGTGAAAGTGAAGAACGTGTAGAGAAATTCATCAACAGATAAACAAGAGCTTTTCATAAATTGGTATTAATTGGTTAAAAACTGGTGGCTTCCCTTGAAAAAGGTGAAGCCATCGGTCATTTATGTCATCTTCCATTGAAACTCTTCTGCTTATATTTGCATCATGTTAGACAAGCAAATCAGAGTACGTTTCGCACCAAGCCCAACAGGCGGGCTTCACCTTGGAGGTGTAAGAACAGCATTGTATAATTATTTATTCGCTAAAAAACATGGAGGCAAGTTCATCCTTCGAATAGAAGATACAGACCAAGGAAGATATGTGGAAGGTGCGGAACAATACATCATGGATTGTTTGGCATGGTGCGGCATTTCGCCGGATGAAGGTCCACACAAAGAAGGACCTTATGGACCATACCGCCAAAGCGAAAGAAAAGCAAGCTATCGACAATACGCTGAAACCCTTGTTGAAAAAGGATTTGCTTACTATGCATTCGATACCCCAGAAGAGTTGGAAGCCATGCGTGAAAATTTCAAATCAGCAGAGAATCCATCACCGCAATACAATCTCCAGATCAGGAATCACATGAAAAACTCCCTAACCCTTACGAAAGAAGAGGTGGAGAAGTTATTGCTTGAAAATACACCGCATGTTGTAAGGATAAAGATGCCACCCTCAAGAGATATTACGTTAAATGACATGATACGCGGCGAAGTGGTTTTCAATTCATCCCAAGTGGATGATAAAGTATTGCTAAAGGCAGATGGAATGCCCACCTATCACTTAGCGGTGGTGGTAGACGATCATGCCATGAAAATCAGCCATGCCTTCAGGGGAGAAGAGTGGCTTCCATCAGCACCTGTTCATGTGTTGTTGTGGGAATACCTCGGATGGAAAGATGAAATGCCTGAATGGGCACATTTTCCTCTAATATTAAAGCCTGACGGCAAAGGAAAATTGAGCAAAAGAGATGGTGACAGCTTGGGTTTTCCTGTTTTCGCAATGGATTGGAAAGACCCAAAAACAGGGGAAACAGCCATCGGATTCAAGGAAATGGGTTTCCTGCCCGAAGCCTTTATCAACATGCTTGCACTATTGGGGTGGAACGACGGCAGCAGTGATGAAATATTTGATTTAATAAAACTTGCATCACTTTTCAGCATTGAAAGAATTCACAAAGGAGGTGCAAAATTTGATTTTGAAAAAGCAAAATGGTTCAATGCAGAATGGATCAAGAAAAGCAGCACAGCCCATTTGCTACCCTTGGTAAAAGAAGTGTTGAAAAAACAAAACATTTCTGCCACGGATGAAAAAATTGAAGAACTGATTCCGATGGTTAAGGAAAGATGCCAGCTGTTAAACGACTTTTATGTGCATACATCCTACTTTTTTACAGATCCAGCAACAATAGATGCACTTGCAGTAAAACCCAAATGGGACGAAACAAAAAAATCTTTTTTAAGTGAATGGATAAAAACACTTGAAAATGAAATTGATTGGAATGCTGCAACAATTGAGGATTCATTTAAAAAAGCAACTGCAGAAAAACAAATCAAAGCAGGTGACATACAATTCCCCTTGCGCATCATGCTTGTCGGAGGAAAATTCGGACCACCCGTTTTTGAAATAGCAGCCATCATCGGAAAAGAAGCCACAATCAGAAGAATTGAAAATGGAATTTCCATCATAGAAAACGCATAACAAAAAAACCATGAGTAATTCATCTTACAAAAGACCCATCAGGGTTTTAATTGCGAAAGTTGGACTTGATGGACACGATCGAGGTGCAAAAGTGATTGCAACTTCATTAAGGGATGCAGGTATGGAAGTCATTTACACCGGACTGAGACAAACCCCTGAAATGGTTGTCAATGCTGCATTACAGGAAGATGTAGATGCAATAGGCGTGAGTATTTTATCTGGAGCACACATGACTGTATTCCCCAAGATAATAGCCATGATGAAAGAAAAAAAAATGACAGATGTATTGCTAACAGGTGGCGGAATTATTCCTGAAACTGACCGCACAATCTTGCAGGAAATGGGTGTTGGAAATCTTTTCCCGCCCGGCACCACATCAACAGAAATCGCCACGTATATCAGGGATTGGGTAGCAACAAACAGAACATTTTAAAATCAATACCATGGCAGAAAATCCTGTTGTTATTTTAACTGTTGAAGAAAAAATTTTATACATCACCATCAACAGACCCAAGAAACTCAACGCACTGAACGATGAGGTTCTTGATGAAATTGAAAAAGCAGTTGAAGAATTAAATTCAAATGAAAACATCAGGGGAGCCATCATCACTGGACAAGGAGAAAAAGCATTTGTTGCGGGAGCAGACATCGGAACCTTTTTGGAAGCGCCGAAAGAAAGTGGAAAATTTCTTGCAAAAAAAGGACAAGATGTATTTTTAAAAATTGAGCAAAGCAAAAAACCAATCATGGCCGCTGTCAACGGCTATGCATTGGGAGCGGGTTGTGAATTGGCATTAAGCTGTCATTTTAGGATAGCTTCTGTCAATGCAAAATTTGGACAACCAGAAATCAATTTGGGCATTATTCCAGGCTATGGAGGAACCCAGCGATTGCCACAATTGATTGGCAAAGGCAGGGCAATGGAGATGATGATGACAGGAGAAAACATTGATGCAGAGGAAGCTTATCGAATAGGCTTGGTTAACAGTGTTTGCCAAGAAGAAACACTTTTGAATTTGGCAAAACAAAAAATGCTGGTCATCATACAAAAACCAAGATTTGCTTTAGAACAATTGATAAAGGCAGTCAATGGAGGCATGAGCAATCCCAACGGCTACATCAACGAAGCCAACTGCTTTGGAGAAAGTTTTGCCAGCGAAGAAAAAACAGAAGGAGTCACTGCCTTTCTTGAAAAAAGGAAGCCAAATTTCAACCGATAATCATTCTAACCACTGATTGTATGTTGTGTACAAATCAGTTTCATTAATTTTGCAAACATAAAAATAATTCATGGAATACAGGATTGAAAAAGACACAATGGGTGAAGTGAAAGTGCCAATTGACGCTATTTACGGGGCACAAACACAACGTAGCATCGACAATTTCAAGATTGCCCAAGACATCAATAAAATGCCCAAGGAAATCATACAGGCATTTGCATACCTTAAAAAAGCTGCAGCCATTACGAATTGCGAAGCAGGTGTTTTATCACAAGAAAAATCTGATTTAATTGGGGAAGTTTGTGATGAAATTCTTGAAGGGAAATTGAACAATGCTTTTCCCCTTGTTGTATGGCAAACTGGAAGTGGCACACAAAGCAACATGAATGTAAATGAGGTGGTTGCTTATAGAGGCCATGTTAAGCAAGGCGGCTCTCTAACAGACAAAGAAAAATTCCTTCACCCAAACGATGATGTCAATAAATCACAATCATCAAACGATACTTTCCCAACAGCAATGCACATAGCCGCTTATAAGATGTTGGTAGAAGTAACCTTACCAGGAATCCAACAATTGAGGGATACGCTTGCAGAAAAAAGCAAGGCATACATGCATGTTGTGAAAATTGGACGCACCCATTTTATGGATGCAACGCCGTTAACAGTTGGACAAGAATTCAGTGGATATGTTTCGCAACTTGACCATGGGATGAAAGCGTTACGCAACACATTGTCGCACCTTTCTGAACTTGCACTTGGAGGCACGGCCGTTGGTACAGGAATCAATACGCCTGCTGGTTATTCAGAAAATGTTGCAGGCCATATTGCAGCACTTACGGGACTTCCATTTGTTACGGCAGAAAACAAGTTTGAATCGCTTGCCGCACACGACGCAATTGTAGAATCACATGGTGCATTAAAAACTGTTGCAGTAAGCCTCATGAAAATTGCCAACGACATTCGCATGCTGTCTTCTGGTCCACGCAGTGGCATAGGTGAAATTTACATCCCAGACAATGAACCAGGTTCTTCCATCATGCCAGGAAAAGTAAACCCAACCCAATGCGAAGCGCTGACAATGATAGCTGCTCAGGTAATGGGAAATGATGTTGCCATCAGCATTGGAGGCGCATCAGGTCATTTTGAACTGAACGTATTCAAACCGATGATGATTTATAATTTCTTGCACAGTGCAAGGTTGATTGGTGATGGTTGTATGAGCTTCAACGAAAAATGTGCAGTTGGCATTGAACCTTTGTACAACAACATTGACAAGCACTTGAACAACTCCTTGATGCTTGTAACATCCCTTAACACCAAGATAGGCTATTATAAAGCCGCAGAGATAGCCCAAAAAGCGCATAAAGAAGGTACAACACTCAAACAGATGGCTGTGAAGCTTGGATACCTTACAGAGGCTGAATTCGATTCTTGGGTAATCCCTTCAGACATGGTTGGCAACATCAATTAATAAATTTAGGCATCAACCCAATCAGAAATTGATTTAGGAATAAAGTACACGTTGCTTATCCTAAGTCAATTTCTGTATTGTCGCCTATGTTTAAGGTTCGTGTTTCGCCTTTTATTTCAGTATCACAGCCTATCAGAGAGTCGTGCAAAACAACATCATATAACTTTGTAAATGACCCAACAATAGACTCTTTTACAATAGAGTATTGTATAATCGATTTTTCACCGATTGAAACATTTGGACCGATAATTGCATTTTTTATGGCACATCCTGCCGCGATACTTACAGGAGGGATGATGATTGTATTTTCAAAAACATGGTCTTCGCTGATTTTTCCTCCCCACTTCTTCAACAAGGTTGAATTGCTTTCAAGCAGCGTATCCTTTTTACCACAGTCGAACCAATTGGATACCTTAAAGGCCTTGAACTTTGTTCCTTTCGAAACCATGCAATCAAGTGCTGAAGTCAAATTCAATTCTTCAAAACCTCCTGATCCTGCATCAACAAAAGCCTGAAGGCATTCAAACAACAACTTCGTTTCAGATACCTTATAAATCCCAACCAATGCGTTATTTGATTTCGGAATTTGTGGTTTTTCAATCAGTCTGGTAACATTGTGTTCCTCGTCTGTTTCGGCAACACCAAAATCACGCGGATCATCCACCCTTTTCACTCCCAATGCACATCCATCAATGGCGAGAAACTCTTCAATATTATACTCACAAATCGTATCTCCCAATACGATAACAATCTCATCGTTATCAACAAGCTCTTTGCACAAAAATACAGCATGCCCCAACCCCCTTCGTTCATTTTGTTGAATGATGGTGATATTAAGGTTGGGATAATTGGCCTTGGCATAATCCTGAATCTTGTCACCCAAGTATCCAACAACCAAAATAAATTCATTCACACCAGCAGATACAAGCTGGTCAATAATGATGCTCAAAATGGTCTTACCAGCAAGTGGTATCAATGCCTTTGGCTGTGTATAAGTATGTGGCCTCAACTTTGTTCCGGCACCTGCAACAGGAATAATTGCTTTCATTAGAATCTTTTAACGGCTGTGAATGTAGGAAAAAAGAAACAAAGCAATTTTTTAGAAAGTGGAAATTTCATCATATAACCCCAATTCATGAATCAACGCTGGCTCGCAATCAATAAATTAAGGTCTGTAAATTTCAAATTAAACCTTTCACTCAAATGAAAATTGGTGAGTGCTCCTTTAAAAAGATAGATGCCATTCCTGATGTTAAACTGGTGCCAAACCAATTTTTCTAACCCACCCTCATCCCCTATTTTCATCAACAATGGCATCAAAACATTGCTGATTGCTTCTGATGCCGTTCTTGCAAAACCCGAAGGAATATTGGGCACCCCGTAATGAATTACATCGTATTTGTTCACAACTGGATGCTCATGAGAAGTAACCTCTGATGTTTCAAAGCAACCTCCCCTGTCAATGCTAACATCCATGATAACACTGCCTGGCCGCATCATGGAAACCATTTCTTCAGAAACCACTACCGGGGTTCGGCCACTGCTTGACGACAATGCGCCAACGGCAATATCGCAGGTTTTAAGCTGTTTTGACAAAATCTTTGGTTCAAGAACAGATGTCCACAACCTCACACCAATGTTATTTTGAAGCCTTTTGAGTTTATAAATGTTGTTGTCGAAAACCTTTACGCTGGCACCTACTGCCAAGGCTGTTCTTGCTGCATACTCTCCCACAATACCAGCTCCAATAATAATTACTTTCGTAGGTGGGATACCGGAAATACCGCCCAACAACATGCCCTTTCCGTTGTTTGCACTGCTCAAATACTGACCTGCGATGAACATCACAGCAGTGCCTGCAATTTCACTCATGCTTCTCACAATGGGGTTATGACCTGATTCATCCTTCAAGTTTTCAAAGGAAAGTGCGGTGATGCGTTTCTCCATCATCTTTTCCAAAATATGCGTTTTCATTACTGGAAGATGTATCGGAGAGATAATGGTTTGCCCAACAGTTAACAATGGCAACTCTTCATCAGAAACGGGAGCTGATTTAACGATCATATCATGCTTAAACAACTCCTTTTTATCATGCACTATTTGTGCACCAGCGGCAACATAGTTACTGTCTGAAAAATGTGCACGTTCACCTGCATTGTGTTCAACAGAAACCTGATGCCCATTGGAAACCAATACCCCTACAGCATCGGGACTAAGGGCAATTCGATTTTCTTGAAATGCTGTTTCTCTTGGAATCCCAATCGACAAAGAAGAGGACTTTGGCTTGACATCCAATGTCTCTTCCAATGTTTCATAATTAAACCCAGAACTGATAAATGGTTTCTTTGATGTCATGTTGATTTTTCTATCTTTAAGTTACACATTTTTATCAGACAGAACACGAATCATGCGTACACTGTCTTCTATCGTTTTCATTTGTACCTGAATAACAGCATCAGGAAAAATGGAAGGTACCCTTTGTGGCCATTCTACAAAACACAGATGACCGCTGTACAAACACTCTTCAATACCGGCCTGCTGCGCTTCCTCTTCGTCTTCCAACCGATACATGTCGATGTGATAAATCGGCATTTTTCTCCCCTCCCTCACATATTGGTATTCATTGATGATGGAAAAGGTTGGACTTCCCACGGCATCTGTTACTCCTAGTTCTTTGCACATTGCACTGATCAATGTTGTTTTCCCAGCACCAAGATCTCCTTCAAAAGTGATCACCTTTGCAGTAGCTGCAACTTCGAGTATCAACGTAGCCAAGTCCGTAATTTCATCCAAACAATACGTTCTATTCATCAATTCCATACTACAGCGAAGATAATATGAATCGCGGTTAGAAATTACTGCCAAAAATCATTCACTGCCATCATCTTGATATCTATCCTTCATAAATGTTTTTTCACATTTTCGAAAAGTGAAGTTGGCGGCATATTCAGTAAATTCGTATAATGGAAACCATACAATTGAAAGTTGAAGGCATGACTTGTGCAAATTGTGCACTCACCATCAACAAGTATCTCGAAAAAAAAGGAATGCAAAACATCAAGGTTAATCCCATTGATGGAGATGTTTCTTTTGAGATTATTGAAGGAGTCGATAAAGATCCACTCATCCATGGAATCAATGACTTAGGATATGAAGTGGTTGCACAAGGCCTCAAAGAAGTTGAGAAAAAACGATTTTTATCCACACAAGTTGGGCGATTCTTTTTTTGCCTCCCTTTTACCTTGGTGCTCATGCTTCACATGCTTGAAAAATGGATACACATCCATTGGCTGATGAACCCATGGATTCAATTGGCCATTTGTACGCCAGTATATTTGGTGGGCATGTCTTTTTTTGGGAAAAGCGCCTACAAAAGCATCAAAAATGGCCTGCCAAACATGAATGTGCTGATTACCATAGGCGCCTCTGCAGCCTTCATTTATAGCCTTATTGGATCCATCATTGGGCAGGGACAAGAATATCTTTTTTATGAAACTGCTGCAACAATCATCACATTGGTGTTTTTGGGAAACTACTTGGAAGACGCTTCGATACAATCTACCCAACGTGCATTAAAATCCCTGGTCAAATCCCAAAAAGTGATGGCCAACATGATTGCTTTTGACGAGAACCACCAGGAAGTGATTTTCCCCATTGAAAACACTGCACTTAAAGTGGGTGATTTAATTCTTGTGCGCAGCGGTGAACAAGTGCCCATTGATTGCAAAATCTTGTGGGGAGATGCACATGTTAATGAAGCACTGCTCACAGGGGAGAGTATTCCTATTCATAAAATCCAAAAAGACAAATTGATAGGCGGAAGTGTGGTAGAATCTGGACAGATCAAAGCGCAAGTTACCGCTGTAGGAGACGATACCGTATTATCAGGAATCCTTACGTTGGTAAAACAGGCCCAAGGAGAGAAACCACCCATTCAATACCTAGCAGATAAAATATCCGCCATATTTGTTCCAGCTGTTTTGGGAATTGCCATTGTTACGTTTGTTGCGAACTATTTTTTACTCAATGGAGATGATTTATTCATCAGATCCCTCATGCGCAGCATTGCCGTTCTTGTCATTGCTTGTCCTTGCGCAATGGGGCTCGCAACTCCCGCTGCCATCGCAGTTGGATTGGGAAGAGCAGCCAGATCCGGCATCCTGTTTCGAAACGCAAAAAGCCTGGAGAATTTTCGTACCATCAAACAAGTGGTTTTCGACAAAACAGGCACGCTCACCACAGGTTCTTTCAAATTGGCGGAACACAAAGTATTTGAAATGGATGAGACCGAATGGAGAAACGCTGTTTTTTCATTGGAAAAATATTCAAATCATCCCATTGCACAATGTATTTCTGCCAGCTTTAAAACAAAAGCCGAAATCAAGTGGAGCTCAATTGATGAAGTCAAGGGAATTGGGATGAAAGGAATAGACAAAGATGGAAATACCTTTTGGGCAGGATCATATAAAATTGCAAAAGAACTTACTACAGAAGACACCCACAATGTATACATCTTAAAAAATGACAAACTGGTTGGCTGGATTGATGTAGAAGATGAAATTAGACCAGAAGCAAAAGAAGTAATTGCATACTTGAAAAGCAAAAACATCAAAACCATTTTATTGAGTGGTGATCGCAAAGCAAAATGCGACCGCCTTGCTTCTTTAATCGGTATAGACGAGGTAATCGCGGAACAAAGTCCCGCAGAAAAACTCGTAAAAATCGCAGCACTGAATGCGATTGTACCAACAGCCATGGTTGGTGATGGAATCAATGACGCTCCAGCCCTTGCAAAGGCCACCATTGGCATTTCATTGAGTGATGCTTCACAGCTTGCCATCCAAAGCGCTCAGGTCGTTTTAATGAGCCAAGGGCTTAAAAAACTGCCCCTTGCATTGGGATTGGGAAGGAACACCTACATAACCATCAAGCAAAATCTTTTTTGGGCATTCTTTTATAATGTTATTGCCATACCAATTGCTGCATTTGGGTTTTTAACACCAACCTATGGAGCATTGGTGATGGGGTTGAGTGATGTTGTTCTGGCAATAAATTCTGTAAGGTTATTTTTCAAGAAAGTGATCTGATGACAATATCAAATAAATGACCCCACAAGAAGCATTAAAAAAATACTGGGGCCACGATGCATTTAGGCCACTGCAAGAAGAAATCATCAATTCAATTTTAGATGGGAAAGATGCACTAGCCATTCTTCCTACCGGGGGTGGTAAATCCATTTGCTTTCAGGTACCTGCGATGTTGAAAGACGGTTGTTGCCTTGTTGTATCGCCGTTAATCGCCTTAATGGAAGACCAAGTTCAACATCTTTTGGAGATGAACATACCTGCTGCTGCAATCATGTCTGGCATGTCTGTACACGAAACACTTTCAACGCTAGAAGCTTGTAGCAATGATGAAATAAAATTTCTTTACGTGTCGCCAGAGAGGCTAGAAACCAGAATGTTTCTTGACCGTTTTGTACATTTGCCAATTTCCTTGATTGCAGTAGATGAAGCACATTGCATTTCCCAATGGGGATATGATTTCAGGCCTTCCTATTTGAACATTGCGAAGATTAGAGACCACTTTCCAAAGGTTCCGGTTGTTGCACTAACGGCTTCTGCAACAACCCTAGTGAAAGAAGATATCCTGGATAAATTAAAAATGAAAAGTGCCGCCACTTTCATGACATCCTTTTCTAGACCTAATCTGGTATACACTTCAGAAGTTTGTTTTGACAAAATAAACAGGATGCTTAACATCATTCAAAAGGTTCCAGGCTGTGCAATAGTTTATTGCAAAACTAGAAGAAAAACAAAAGAGCTTAGCGACATTTTAGTACAACATAATTTGAGCAGTGATTTTTATCATGCGGGTCTAGACCAAGAATCCAGAAAAGAAAAACAACAAAGTTGGCTAAAAGGTGAAACACGCATCATGGTATGCACAAATGCATTTGGCATGGGAATAGACAAGCCAGATGTGAGGTTGGTGTTACATGCAGACATACCTGACTGTGTAGAAAATTACTACCAAGAAGCAGGTAGAGCAGGAAGAGATGAAAAAAAATCATTTGCAGTTTTGCTTTACAACGAAAACGAATTGGTTGATTTAAAAAAAATGCCAGATGTAAAATTTCCAAGCATTCAAACAATACGATCCATTTATCAATCACTGGCAAACTATTTTCAAATACCAAACGGGCTTGGATCTGATCAATACTTTGATTTTGACTTAGATGATTTTATGCAAAAGTTCAAGCACCCATTAAATGAAATATTGTATTCGCTGCAGGCATTGAAACAAGAAAGAATCATTTCTTATCTAGAGCAAGTTTATAGACCAGCCTTTATACAATTCATCTGCAACAAAGATGATTTAAATGAATTTGAAAGAAACAATCCTACCAGCGAACCCGTTGTCAAGGCGATGCTAAGAACTTACAGCGGCATATTTGATATCATGGTGCGCATAAACGAAAAACAAATTGCAAAAATATTACGCAAAGACTTGGGATTTGTTATCAGGCAACTTCAATTCATCGCCAAAAACAGTGTCATTAAATACATTCCGAAAAAGGAATCGCCACAAATATATTATCTGCAAAATAGAATCAAAACAGAAGAGCTTAATCTGAATTATGACAACTATCTGAAAAGAAAAAAACAATATGCAGAAAGGATTTCAGTCATGATCAATTATGCAACCGGAAAGGATTGCAAATCTTCGTTCATTGGAAATTATTTTGGAGACAACAACATCGAATCCTGTGGTAAATGTGATTGTTGTCTAGAAAAGAAAAAAACAAAAATAACAACGGATGCCTTCAAAAAAACATATCTAGCAATCCTGAAAACATTGGAAGCAGAAAAAATGAACATAGAATCTTTGGCCTTGGCAACGAGCATAAAAAAAGAAACCTTGTTTGAGGTAATCAAAGAAATGAAGGAAGAAAACAAGATTGGAATTGAAATAAATGGCAACCTCTTCCTAAAATAAAAAAAGGGCCAGGATAGAAATCCAGCCCGTATTAAAATCCAATATCCTATGAAAAACCATGGCTAAGGTAATTTATTTGGTGAATTCATAAAAAAAAATTGATAAAAAGTTATTTTTTAAATAAATACAGCTGATTATCAGCGATTTAAGAGAACCAACATATTACAAAAAATTCATAATTCAAGCAAATCAAGGGCTACTTGAAAATAATTTATAGTGCCCAATGGTATCTTTCGAAAAAAAAGAACGTTGTTTAACAAAATTTTATTGGGATAACCCACGTTATGTGGAAGTAAATAATTTTATTTGTTGAAAATCAATGAACATGACTACTGAAAACCCAAAACATAGAATCTTATTATGTGAAGATGACCCCAACCTAGGACTGGTATTAAAAAACTTTCTGGAGTTGAATGATTTCGATGTAATCCTTGAAAGAGATGGACGCTTAGGATTAGCAGCGTTCCAAAGAGAAAAGTTTGAGCTCTGCTTACTTGATGTAATGATGCCGAAAATGGATGGGTTCATGCTTGCAGAAGAAATCAGAGATATCAATCCTGATATTCCGTTGTTCTTCCTTTCTGCAAAATCAATGAAAGAGGATCTTATTAAAGGCTACAAACTAGGAGCTGATGATTATATCACAAAGCCATTTGACTCTGAAGTATTGCTTTTAAAAATAAAGGCAATCCTGAAAAGAAATGAAGAGCAAAACAGGGAAATTGCGAATACAGAATATGACTTAGGCAATTACCATTTCATACCAAAACTTAGGGAACTCGCAATCGATGGGAAAAAAGTCACGTTGTCTCCAAAAGAGAATGAATTGCTCAAAATGTTAAGTGAATATAAAAACGATTTATTGCAGAGGGATTTGGCGTTGAAAAAAATATGGGGCAATGACAATTACTTTAATGGTCGAAGCATGGATGTATATATTGCCAAACTAAGAAAATACTTGAAGGAAGATTCCAATGTTGAAATTGTCAACATTCATGGAAATGGATTCAGGCTTCTTGTAAAAGAAAATTAACTTTCCATTATCACTTTATTCAAGGGTATACTAAAATAAATGGTATACCCTTTTTCATTTTTAAATTGAATTGTTGCACCAATTTCTTTAGCCCTTCCTTTTAGATTATGAAGGCCCATCCCACTTGCATTTTCCAAATCACTATTATGTACACCAACACCATAATCAGATATTAATATTTCCAATTTTGAATTAACATGAACGGTTATGGATACCTTTTTTGTGAATGCATGCTTCACGATGTTGTTGCATACTTCCTTAGTGATTAAAAAAATATTTCTTCTAACCCTTCCACTAACGAATTTATTTGGGTAATCAGTCGGTTCATTTAGCTCCAATTTAATACCTGCATTTGACAACATCGCAGATACATGTTGCCTTATATATCCCATCATACTTTTCAATGAATCATTGCTTGTATTCAATGCCCAAACAATCTCATTCATCCCATCAACCATTTGACCGGAAACTTCAACTATTTTATCAACCAAATCATGTGCATCTTCATTCATATCCTTATCCTTTAAAAGCCCCCCCATCAAAGATAACGCTGTTAGATTTCCTCCAATATCGTCATGCAATTCCATTGCAATGCGCATTCTTTCCTTGTCAAGATGAGATTGTATTGATGCCAAAATTTTTTGTTTTTTTAGTCTCTTTTTGAACTCACGCCTTTCAAAAAACCTTACAATTAATGAAACCAAAACAATCAATGAAAAAAAGAATATTTTAGTTTTCCAAAATGGGGGAACAATTTCTAATTTGAAAGTGAAAAATTGCGACATGCCAGCTCCCCTAATTTCAACGAATTGTGCTTTAACATCATAAGACCCAGGATCAATATTTAGTAAGTATAGGTTTTTGCCTGATGAACTCTCATGCCAATCCTCATCATCTTTTAACTTAAACCTGAGCACATAATTAGAAGGCCCTGATAAGATATGTGGCGAAAAAACCATGGCTAATCGTTGAGAATAATTAATCTTGATTTTTTTTGACCCTACGAAAGCCAACAGCGATGAATCATTAAAAAACTTATTGTCAATCAGAATGGAATTCAACTTGATGGAAGGTGTTCTGAATGTGTGTTTGATTTTTTCAGGAAAAAAAGAAATAACACCATCCGTTGTAGAAAGGAAACATTCACCAGCAGAATTTTTAAATTTAGCCTGTCTGATGAATTGCTCCGAAATCAGGCCATCCTGAGAAATGAAAGTTTTACACTGGGTTGTTTTAATGTCAAATATTGAAAGACCTCGACTTGTGCCAACTACAATCTTTCCGTTATTGTTTGGCAACAATGAAATAATAGCGTTTGAAGGAAGCCCATCATCCATGGTATAAACGACAACTTGCTTTTGGTTAAAATCCAGCCTCCACAACCCATGCCCTTCTGTTGCCAACCACCAATATCCATTGCTTTCGCAGGCATCATAAACACTGAGATTTGACCAATCAATAGTACTATCTATTAACCGTTGTACTGGAATAAACAGTTC
>JBILHX010000136.1:0-7874 GCA_044350285.1 Chitinophagaceae bacterium
ATTAAAAAAAGTGAAGAGGCTACAAATTTGCAAAGTGCTTAGGATGACAGGTAGTGAGTCAGTGATGCATCATTAGGAAGAGAAGGTGAGGGAAAATTATTTACTAAACGTCATAACCTTTTTTTTAGGGCCCCCCTATAAATCATTCAGGATGACAGGGTTCCTAACTGTCAGAAATCCACCACCACGCCTCGTCCGATTCGCTTCGCTCATCGGGCTCGGCACCCCTCCTGTCCAGGTGTTTCATCCAGACCGAGCGAAGCGAGTGTCGGGAAGGGGAGTCTTGTTTTTTGCTCATACTACACATTTGTTTCTACTCACAAAAACGTCATAACCTTTTTTTAGGGTCCCCCTATAAATCATTCAAGATGACAATCAAGTTATTCTGTGATCCCGAGCGCAGCGAGGGATCTCCATTCTCCATTTTTCATTCTTCTCTTTTCATTAAACGGGCCACCACTTTATCAATTGGCAGTGTCACTGCATGCTCCCCAAATTGATTGAATTCAATCATCCTGAATGTTTCGGTTTCACCCGTTTCATGATAAATAGCCATTTGAGCTTCATCAAAATCGAATTCTTGTACTTTTATTGGCACTGCAATTTCTTCCAATGGATGAACGCGATAGTAGATGCAAATAACTTGGTGCTCTGGATTGAACGCCGACATTTGAAAAAAGTCCGTTGTATACAGATGATCTCCAACAGTTACTTTCAAGTTCATCTCTTCCATAAATTCTCTTGCGAGGCAATCCCTTGTACCTTCACCAAATTCCAATCCGCCTCCTGGGAATTTAGTGATATAGCTTCCTCTGATGTATTCATCGCTTACCAATACCTTGTTTTCTGCAGTGATGAGAATTCCGTAGACTCTTACGTTGAACATTTTTTTAGTTTAAAGTTTTTAGTTTAAAGTGTTGTCTTCTTAGTTTAACGGTTAGAGTTTAATGTTTTAAAGCAATGCATCAGATTAAACTTTAAACAAAAAACCTTAAACAAATTAAGTTTAAAGTTTATGGTTTAATGTTTTAAAGCAATGCATCAGATTAAACTTTAAACAAAAAACCTTAAACTAAAAAGGTTCCCTTGAAAACGAAAGCAGCAGGACCTGTTAACCAGATATCCTCACAGTGATGTTGATTGATTCTATTGAATGATATTTCAAGTTCACCGCCTTGTACTTTAACAGGTACTTTATTGAACCCAGTATTTTGTGCAAAGGCAATGGCAGCGGCTGTTGCGCCGGTTCCACAACTGAGTGTTTCATCTTCCACGCCGCGTTCGTAGGTTCTGAGTTGAATGGAATCTCCTGTTTTTTCAACAAAATTCACATTGATGCCCTTCTCTTTGTAAACATCGTTATACCTGATGTTTTTGCCTTCTTGATAAACATTGGTATTTTTTACATCATCCACAAAACGAATGAAATGTGGAGAGCCAGTGTTCAAGACAACATCATTTGCAGTGAATTCAATGTTGCTGACATCCTGCATTTTCAAACTGATGTTTCCATCGGGTTGAATGGTTGCATCATGCGGACCATCAACCGCAATGAAGTGATACGAATCTTTAATAATTCCCATGTCGTAGGCAAATCGAACAAGACACCTTCCTCCATTTCCACACATGCTGCCCTCTTTGCCATCAGCATTGTAATATTTCATGCTGAAATCAAATCCTTCAGCCAATCCCAACAACATCAAGCCATCTGCTCCAATACCAAAACGTCTGTCGCACATTGTATTGATTTGATGTTCTGTTAGTCCATCATACAGTGAAGTCCTGTTATCAAGAATGATGAAATCATTCCCCGTTCCTTGGTATTTGTAAAATTCTATTTCCATCAAGTTGTATTTAAACTTTAAACCTTAAACAAAAAACTAAATCCTCTCCAGCGTATGCCTGATCAACCCATCAATGGTGGTATCTGCATCCTTGGAGAATTCCATAGCTATCCTGTTGGCTACGATGGCGCTTAGTGATATGCATTGATGTCCCAATGCCTTTCCCAACCCATAAATTGCTGCCGTTTCCATTTCAAAGTTGAGGATTTTATGGTTGCCAAACCTGAACGAAGTTAACTCTTCATTTAAATTGGGCATTGATAATCTCATGCGCAAGACGCGGCCTTGTGGACCATAAAAACCTGGACAAGTAACCGTAATGCCAGCATGACAGTTGTCAGCTAACTTTGCCAACTGAAACCCGCTTGCTGAAAAAACATAGGGTTTTGATAAATGTCCATTTAAATGAATTTGTTCAAGAAAAGCCCTGCCTATTTCACTTTCTTCATCGTTGTTTTGGAAAGAATAAAAGTGCAGAAGATTGTCTAATCCAATACCATGCGTACTTGCCACATAGCTATCAACACCAATATGTTTTTGTAGAGATCCTGAAGTTCCTATTCTGATGATGTTGAGCGATTTTTTTTCATGTTTTTCTATCCTCTCAGCCAAATCGATGTTTACCAATGCATCCAATTCGTTCATGACAATGTCAATGTTGTCTGGACCAATCCCGGTAGACACAACACTGATTTTTTTATTGCCGATGCGGCCTGTATGGGTGATGAATTCCCTGTGGCTTGATTTATGGTCAATTTGATCAAAATATTTACTTACTTTTTCAACGCGGAAAGGGTCTCCCACGGTGATGATGGTGTCTGCAATTTCTTCTGGACGAAGGTCGAGGTGATAAACAGCACCACGTTGGTTGATGATGAGTTCGGATGCGCCTATTTGTTGCATATAAAAAAAAATGATCCAGTTTTTAAGTTATAAATGCATAACCCTGCGGATATTAAGTTCAAAATTACTAATTTTGCACAGTGTTTAAGAAATCAAGTATTAAACATTTAAAAGGTCCTGTGGCCGAGTGGCTAGGCAGAGCTCTGCAAAAGCTTCTACAGCGGTTCGAATCCGCTCGGGACCTCAAAGCGAAGGAAAAAACCTTCGCTTTTTTTAATATGACAAGATATTCTAAATGGATAGGGTTGGCCGCTTTTCTAACCTTGCTCTTGGCTTGTTTCATGCCATGGGCTTATTATGCGGATGTTCAGAAATCTTTCACAGGATTTTTTTCTGAGAGGAATGTATATGGTACACCAGCAAAGTTTTTGTTGTTGTTTGGTGGATTGTCTACTCTCTTTATGTTTCTTAAAAACCTTTGGTTCAAGCGTTCATCATTGCTTATAGGTGGCTTGAATGTGTCTTATGCCATAAAGAATTTCTTGCTTTATGGTGCTTGTTACAGAGGCTATTGTCCGGATAAAAAACTTGGACTTTATTTGATGCTGTTTGCTACTATTTTTATTTTTGTGGCTTCCTTGTTGCCTGAAGGGAAGGATAAAAAATGACGAATGGCCTTCGACAGGCTCAGGCACATAATACAATTCGATAAGTTCGGGATGGTGATGAATATAATCATGATATTATCAATAGCCATGGGTTTAAACCGATGGCTATTGAATTTTAATGGGTGCCTCACCTTCCTCTTCGAGAGAAGGTGAGGGGAACGTTTACTTAAACTTTAAACTAAAAACTTTAAACAAAAACTACCATGGGTTTAAACCGATGGCTATTGAATTTTAATGGGTGCCTCACCTTCCTCTTCGAGAGAAGGTGAGGGGAACATTTCAATAAACTTTAAACTAAAAACTTTAAACTAAAAATCACTTATCACTCTTCTTCGCCCATGCATCTTTCAACGTCACCGTTCTGTTGAAAACCAACTTATCTTCAGTGGTGAATTTTGAATCCAACGTGAAGTATCCCTTTCTAATAAATTGAAATTGATCGCCTGGTTTTGCATCTTTTAAAGAGGGCTCTATTTTCGCAGTTGGAATGATTTCCAAACTATTTGGATTCATGTTTAATTTGAAGTCACCTTCCTCATCTGATGGATCTTCTGCCTGAAATAGCCTGTCATACAACCTCACTTCCGCATCAAGTGCATGTTCAACTGAAATCCAGTGTATTGTGCCCTTCACGTTGATTCCTGATGTATCTTGTCCACTCTTGCTTTCTGGAATGTATTCACAATGCACTTCTACGACCTTTCCTGTTTCATCTTTTTTAAACCCTGTACAATGCACGATATAGGCACTCTTCAAACGAACTTTCATGTCTGGCGCTAGCCTAAACCATTTTTTTTGTGGAACTTCTTGAAAATCTTCCGATTCGATCCACAATTCTTTGGTAAATGGCATGTCACGGTAACCTCCGTTGTCTTCCAACTCCGGATTGTTTTCTCCTTTCAGGATATCAGTACTTCCTTCAGGATAGTTGGTGATGATGAGTTTGATCGGGTCTAAAACAACCATTCTTCTCAATGCAACTTTGTTTAAATCCTCCCTGATGCAGAACTCTAGCAAGCCGACATCGATGATGTTTTCTCTTCTTTGAACACCAATGCGTTCACAAAAATTTCTGATTGACAAAGGCGTAAATCCCCTTCTTCTTAATCCTGAAATCGTTGGCATCCTTGGGTCGTCCCATCCATCTACCAACTTCTCTTGAACCAATTGAAGCAATTTTCTTTTGCTCATCACTGTATAGGTCAAGTTCAACCTAGCGAATTCATATTGAGTGGAAGGGAAAGTTCCAAGCTGTTCTACATACCAATTATAAAGTGGCCTGTGGACCTCAAATTCAAGGGTGCAAATGGAATGCGTAATATGTTCAATGGAATCCGATTGTCCATGTGCAAAATCATACATCGGGTAGATGCACCAAGTATCTCCCGTTCTGTGGTGAGATGTTTTTTTGATTCGATACATGATGGGATCACGCATGTGCATGTTCGGTGATGCCATGTCAATTTTAGCACGCAATACTTTCTCACCATCATTGTATTTGCCTTCTTTCATGGCGGTAAACAATGAAAGGTTTTCCTCAACAGTTCTGCTACGGGCTGGACTTTCCCTACCGGGTTCTGTAGGTGTGCCTTTTGATGCTGCAATTTCTTCAGCTGTCATGTCTTCTACATACGCCAATCCCTTGTGAATTAAGCTAACAGCCAATGCATAAATTTGATCGAAATAATCTGATGCATAATGTTCCTCTTCCCAATCAAACCCAAGCCATCTAACGTCTGCCTTTATTGATTCTACATATTCGGTGTCTTCTGTAACTGGGTTTGTATCATCAAAACGAAGGTTTGTTTTTCCACCATATTTATCCGCCAATCCGAAATTCAAGCAAATACTTTTGGCATGTCCAATATGCAAATATCCATTTGGTTCTGGTGGAAAACGGGTATGTATTGATGTATGTTTACCGGTAGAAAGGTCTTTTTCAACGATTTCTTCCAAAAAATGCAACGACTTTTCTTCACTCATTCTGTATAAATTGAATGCAAATTTATGATAAAATGTTTAGTTGTTGAGTTGTTTAGGAGTTGATGCAGGACTTTCCCTCACCTTCTCTCGAAGAGGAAGGGGAGGTCTGCATTTCATTCTTCATTTTTCAACTTTAAACCTTAAACTCTAAACTATTCAGCGATTTCCCAATAATCCCAACCGCCTCATGTACTTGCGCTTCATTGATTATCAACGGTGGCGCTAACCTTATTTTATCACCATGTGTTGGCTTTGTAATCAAGCCATTGTCTCTAAATATTTCACACAATTGCCAGGCTGCTTCGGGGTCTTTGTGGTCGATTACAATGGCGTTCAGCAAGCCTTTTCCCCTAACAAGTTTTATGAAAGGAGAGTTGAGTTCCCTGAGTTTTTCTCTGAAAAGTTCTCCCATCTTGGCTGCATTTTCTGCCATGTTTTCGTCCACCAATACTTCCAAGGCTTTTTTAGCAACCACGCTGGCGAGTGGACTTCCTCCAAAGGTGGAGCCATGTTCACCTGGTTTGATGGTGAGCATGATATCGTCATTTGCCAATACCGCACTGATTGGAAACACACCACCACTAAGGGCTTTGCCCAATAATAAAATGTCTGCTTTTACATTTTCATGATCAATGCACAACATTTTTCCTGTTCTGCATAGTCCGGTTTGAACTTCATCGGCTATCAACAATACATTTGAATTCTTACACATTTCTTTCGCCTTGGCAAGATATCCCTCATCAGGCACAAGAATTCCTGCTTCACCTTGTATGGGTTCCACAAGAAAAGCAGCTACGTTCTTGTCCTCTAAGGCCTTGCCCAGGGCTTCCAAATCGTTGTATGGAATGATGTCGAATCCTGGCATAAAGGGACCGAAATTTTTATAAGCAGAAGGATCTGTGCTAAATGAAATCACCGAACTGGTTCTTCCATGAAAATTTCCTGCACATACTATTATGCGGGCCTTGTTTTCTTCTACTCCCTTTAGCGCATAAGCCCATCGCCTCGCCAGCTTGATGCCCGTCTCTACTGCCTCTGCACCTGTATTCATTGGGAGAATTTTGTCGAATCCCAACAACCCCGTGATGTATTTTTCGTACTCTCCAAGTTGATCGTTGTAAAAAGCCCTTGAGGTGAGGGTGAGTTTCTGTGCTTGTTCAACCAATGCGTTGATGATTTTGGGGTGACAATGGCCTTGATTCACCGCTGAGTATCCGCTCAGAAAATCAAAATACTTTTTGCCCTCTACATCCCACACTTCACAACCGGATGCTTTTTCAATGACAACTGGCAATGGATGATAATTGTGTGCGCCATGCTTTTCTTCGAGGTCCATGAAATAAGTTGATGTACTCATGTGATGATTTTTTATTACAATGAACATCTTGAAATTCATTGTATAGATTCACAAAAAATGTAAAATATTACTTTGGAAAAAGATTCGATTGCTGAAAATTCGGTGTGGATGGCTTATTTTATAATTATCATGTGCGCAACAAAGTTGCTGACCTCTCTACCCGAATGAAGAATAGCTAGTGATTAAGCAAATCAAGGTTGAGGGAAAGGAAATAATTTGATATCTGAACTTGCTGAAGCATGACCAAATGTACAAAATAATTTTAGTTAATTATTTTTGGAATGATTTTCCATCTTTTATTTCTATTATTTCGTAATTGTTTGATGGGAATATTTTTTCCTCATCCGCATGGTCAAAAATACCATACACCGTAGATCCAGAGCCTGTCATAGAGGAATAGACAGCACCCATTTCATAGAGTTTGTCTTTTATTTTTTTTATTTCTGGGTGGTGATTAAATACCGTTTTTTCAAAATCATTTTCTAGCAAACCCTTCCATGATTCTATGGGTTGTTGCACAATTTCTGCAGGTGAAATTGAATTTTCTGAAATGTTGATTTTACCAAATGCTTCAGCAGTACTTACATGAATACCTGGATTTACAATCAGGATAGTTTTTTTAGAAAGATCACAGTTTATTTCTGTTAATAATTCACCACGACCTGTTGCATGGGAGGGTTTATTGGAAATGAAAAAGGGACAATCACTGCCAAGTTGAAGTGCATAAGATTTCATACTGTCATCATCAAGTCCAAGCATGAATTTTTCATTCAACATTTTTATCATGAATGCACCATCCGCTGAACCACCGCCCATTCCAGCACCCATGGGGATGTTCTTATGCAGGTGAAGTGAAATGGATTTAATTGTTGGGAAGTCTTTTTTGAGAAGGTTATATGCCTTGATGCAAAGGTTGGAAGATTCTTCTCCCTTTATTTTTTTTCCTGAAGTTGAGAATGATACTTCTGGAACACCAACACCTGTATTCGGTATGATTTCCAGAATGTCATAAAAAGGAATCGGAAAAAAAACAGTATCAAGATTATGATACCCATCTTCTCTTTTGGACACAACTTTGAGTCCTAAATTAATTTTAGCATTGGGAAAAGAAATCATTATAGTTCAATTATTTCCGTGAATTAATCTCATCACGGATAGGGATGGCCCTGATATAATCTT
>JBILHX010000239.1:0-2656 GCA_044350285.1 Chitinophagaceae bacterium
AAAAGATGCTCGTTTTTCACGCAAAACTTGGGGCTTGATAAGTTTAGAACTTTGGTATCAGCAATTTCACGATAAAGCTGCTGAATGGAAAAAAATGGCGACAGAATAATCAAATCCAATATTTAAATAATATTTTAATTTTATTAATTGTGAATGTCGACATATACATTTGTTTATGAATTAAATTATATTTGAGAGTGAATATAGAATTTTAAATATTGATAATTTATCTCCAATTGGAATAGTTCACTTAGATGAACACCATTATCAAAAAATCATTAATATATGCATTTTAGTAAAGATTTTATATAATTACCTTATCACCAATTTAAAATCTGATTTAGTGGTTCATGACGCTGAATCATTAATTCCGAATATTTGGTCCAATAATTTCTAATCTAAAAATGTGTTTTATTCTACCTTTGTATTTAGGAGTAAGCAAAATGGCAATAAACTTTTTACTTAATTCTTGCCTGCACTTTACTATGGTTTGAAGGCGATGGAAAATTGTAGCTTCAATGAGCTAAGCAAGCTTGAAGCTAGTTTTTTCGACATAACAGTTCAATGAAAAGTATTAGTTTTTCATTAAACTGTTTAAATCACAAGTATTTAATGTAATTAAATAATTGTAAATTAATATGTTATGATAAATACTTTAAAATATTATTTAAGTCGATCAATAAATTATATAAAAGAGTTCTTTGCCTCTAAAGGTGGATCGGCTTCTTATTGGACAAATCATATGGTAGATAATAAAACCTTTGAAAATGTTGAATCTTCATTACGTCATTTCAAATGGAGAAATGCTCAATATCCGGGTTATATAGAACTGATGCCTGTAAAAGGACATGATAATAAGATTATCGTAGATTATGGTTGTGGGCCGGGAAATGACTTGACTGGTTTTAGTGTTTATTCCTCTCCTAAGAAACTAATCGGCATGGATGTGTCGAATTCAGCTCTTGGCGTTGCTTCTAAACGTCTTGCCTTACATGATATAAAAGCTGAACTTATTCAACTTGACGAGAATAATAACAAGCTTCCCATTGATTCAGAAAGCGTTGATCTGGTGCATAGTTCCGGAGTTCTTCACCATTGCAAAGATCTGGGTACAATTCTTGGAGAACTCCATCGAATCTTAAAAAAGGACGGTGAAATGCAAATCATGGTTTACAATTATGACAGCCTGTGGCTTCATCTTTACACAGCATATATATTTCAGATTGAGCGCGGTATTTATAAGGATTTAGATGTGTTAGAAGCATTCAAGAAAACCACAGATGGACCTTTTTGTCCCATTTCCTATTGTTATAAACCTGAGGTATTTATTAAATTAGTAGAAAAATTCGGGTTCAGGGGTGAATTTTTAGGAGCTTCAAGTTCAATGACCGAAATGAAATTCCTTAATCGTAGATTTGACGCAATTTCTGATATCAGGCTTGATGAAGAACACAGAAATTTCCTATCTGATTTAAGCTTCAATAATCGGGGTATGCCTCTGTACAATGGAAATATTGCGGGAATTAATGCCTGCTATAAATTTTATAAAGTTTAAGAAAATGGAACGGAATTTATGATGCCAATATTAAAAGCTGATCAGAATTAACTAAAAAATAAACTATGAAAATTTTAATTACTGGGGTATGTGGACAAGTAGGTTCGCACATTGCCGAAATGTTACTTGAGCGTGGAGATGAAGTGCTGGGAATAGATAACCTGGCAACAGGACGAAGAGAACATCTAACTGATCATGATAATTTAAAGGTGGTTGTCGATACAATTGCTGATAAGAATTTAGTTGATCAGCTTTTTGCCGAATTCAAACCTGATATTGTAGTTCATACTGCTGCTTCTTATAAGGATCCTAATGACTGGTACAATGATACGCTAACTAATTGTGTAGGAGGAAGTAACATTGTTCGTGCCTCAGTGGAAAATAATGTGAAACGATTTATTTATTTTCAGACTGCCTTATGTTATGGTGTAAAACCTCTTCAGCAGCCAATTCAATTGGATCATCCTAAGTTTCCGGCAAATAGCAGTTATGCTATAACTAAAACAGCAAATGAAGATTTTATAGAAATATCTGGTCTTGATTTTGTAACTTTTAGACTTGCCAATGTAGTTGGACCTAGAAATGTGAGTGGACCTCTTCCAATTTTTTATCAGCGTCTTAAGGATGGAAAGCAATGTTTTATAACTAATGCAAGAAGAGATTTTGTATTTGTTAAGGATTTGGCTAATGCTGTTTTGAAAGCTTGTGATGGCACTGGTAAAGGTGCCTATCATTTCTCTTCAGGAAAAGATATTGCAATAAAGGAACTTTATGATGCAGTCGTAAATGCAATGGATATTAACTCTTACCCAGAGCCAGAAATGAGATTGTTAGGACCAGATGATGCTCCATCCATTTTGTTGGATCCTTCAAGAACTTTTCAGGATTTTGGTAAAATAGATTTTACTCCTCTGCAAGAGACGGTTTCTGCTGCAATAGCCTATTTTAAAGAATTTGGTACTCTGGGAGAATTTACTCATTTGAAACACGAATCTAAAAAAGCTAATTAAATATGAAGTTTTTAATTACAGGAGGAGCAGGATGCCTTGGTTCAAATCTAATTGAATACTTCCATCCACAAGGGCATGAAATTTTGGTGAT
>JBILHX010000240.1:0-2644 GCA_044350285.1 Chitinophagaceae bacterium
GTAATTAAACCTGTCCATCATCAAAGCTACATAGCGGAAGGGGTACCCATCTGGAAGTTGAACAACATTCGGCCATACCCTTGAACCTGTGGTTTCATCCCATGGCGGAAGATCCATTTTAAGCGTACCTGCTTCTTTTAAATCTGGATATGAATAGATATAAATTTTTCGGTCCTTGCTCCCTGAAAAACAATAAAACTGGTTTCCGATTTTTTGGATTGATGTTCCTGTCGAGTTGAAAGCTACTGGTCCTGCTATCTTAGTATAACCTTTGTTCCATGAATCGGATTCGAGCATGATGGCTTTGTATCCATCTTCTTTTACACAGGTTAACATCCTCCATTTTTTCACTTTTGAATCGTACAAAAGATGTGGGTCTTCATAATCTCCCACCATTCCAAATGGGGTCGCCTGCATAATTGAAAAACCGAAACGGGGATCTTTCTTGCTTTCAATGGTAAGCAATTGCTTTTTCTCTGTTCTAATGGCAAATGAACTGAATCCGGTTGTCAATCCCCGCCAAATACTGTCTTTTCTGTCATAATAAATATGAGAAGCAACTTCATTTCTGAGCAAACCATCCTTTCGATCAAATACAATAATTCCTTCCATCTTGATGTCAAATACACTTGGGTTCATGCTGAAAACCCCTTGCACAGGATGTGGCAACCCCATCCCCCTTACAGTCATCGTGTACCAAAGCCTTCCTTTGTCAAGCAACGGGTCGCCATTTTCATAGGTAATCGCCCTGATATCCGCCAATCCCATGCCACTTGTAAGGGCCGACCCTACCTTTCTAATGTCAACCTTTCCTTCCTTTAGTTTCAAAAATAAGTTGGATTGAAAGGAATTGATTACCTCGATTTTCCTTAGGTCCAAGTATTCATTGAAATCAACTTGTCCAATTGGTTTTGGTAGTCCATTATGCTGAACATACATCACCAGTCCACTTCCAAGCATTTGAAGGATGAGCTTGCCAGACACCATGTCTTTTTGACCTAGGTTTATTGCAATTGATTTATCAACAATTTCTAGTGCATTCTTGATTACCTTAATTTTTGCACCTACGATATTTTCATTGTTGAAAACAGTAGTGACGATGATTCTGTTTTTTCGATCTGCATCAGAGAATTCGAATCCTATTTCCCCTTTCCCTTTTACACTGTCCAGCTCGATTGTATACGTAGCAAATGGGTTAAAGCCCCCAAACCAAATGGAAGTTGCTGTTTCAACTTCTGATTGTATTGAAAGCTTGTTGTCTGTTACAATTATATTTGATTTTTCTTTTGAATGATGAACTGAAGGATACATTACAGGCATCCCAATGATTTCATTGGGATGTAAAGCAGATAAGGGAATTGATTGGTCTTTGTCAAAAATGAATCGCCTAGCACTTTGTCGCACAAACTTGATATCAGCAGGTGATTGTTGATTTTGTGCCACAACGGTAATGCTTGTTACAATGCAAAGCAAAAAGAGAATTCCCCCAATAACTTTCTTCATCATTTAAGTATCAATAATTGATTTTTATTGCCCGGGGTTGTATTGCCTTTCCAAATTTTTCATCACATCTTCCTTATAAAACAATACATCCTTGAATTGCCCTTTTGTATACATTTCCAGTTGGTCTTTGAAATGTTTTGAAGTTGGATTTCCACTTTCTCCACCTGCTAACAGTGATTTTGCTTTGATCTTTTTCCCAAATTCCACTGCACAAACAAAACTATTTCCTCCATATCCATATCTTTTCTTGCTTTCTAAATACGTTCTGCTGTTGAATGAGGGCAATGTTCCCCATGCAGATGATGCAAATGGAGAGGCAACGCTTGGTTGCTTGTCATCAAATTTTGCTTTCATGGCATTGTCAATTCGTTGAAATCTATTGATATCACCCCAAGGCACTTCCCATGTTCCGAAATCTGCCTTCAGTTTTTTCAAGGTTTCACTCAGAAAATTAATCTTGGTGGCATCAGGCATTTCTTTGAGCATGCGAGGAAGTTCAAATGGTAAGTCTATCAACCCTTTTTTTCCTCTTGTTAAATAGGGTACAACACGCTCTGCCCAATGTATGGCGATGGTTGTTGCTACTGAATTTGCGGCTGTTTTTCTGTCCCACTCACTCAATATTTGTATGGCTTTGTTGATGTCTGGTTTGATGTCGTTCGCAATTGCTGTTCTGTTTGCGCTAAACAGTGATGGCAACAAAACATCAAATGCTGTCATGTAGGTATCGTAACCAGCATTGATTAGTCCGTTGATGTCATATTTATCTTTGCTCTCCAAAACCCGTACTGCATTGATGCCCCTAAAGTTCTGAGGATCGGGTGCCATGTACGTTGGATATTTTTTCTTCAAAATGCTGCCATTGCCTGCAACAGTAAATGGCGTTGCATTGCAATTCTGTAGCCAGCCGTTTGTTGGGTTATACAAATGAACCGTCTCTTCCACGGTATGCAATCCTTTCCAATCTGTCAAGGATGTTGATCCATCTACAGCATTCGTCCAATCATAATTCTGGTTTCTCTTTGGCATGAAATTTCCATGCCAATAGGCAATATTTCCTTGGTCATCAGCATACACTGTGTTGTTGGAAATATTGGATCTTAGGTCCATCAAACTTTTGAATTCAGTAAATGTCTTCGCT
>JBILHX010000241.1:0-2636 GCA_044350285.1 Chitinophagaceae bacterium
CACAGTGTTCATTGAATCCTTGATACACAAAGAACTGCCCCCAAGTTACTGCTCCATAAGCATTTAGTCCTTCTTCACTGACCATGTGAACCTCAGGTCTGAAATAAAATGTAACATGTGGATTGATGTACAACATTGCATTTCCCGTTGTACTTTTTGAAGGGGCAATGGCAAATCCGTTTGAGCCGATTAGTTGTTCAGGATCTTTTTTCTTTAATGAAGCGAGATCGCTTGAAAGTCCTGCGTAAAATTTCTTGATGTCATTTGCAGTGAGGTCGCTTGTCTGTATGGCTGAAATGCTTCCATCGGTATAGGTTAATGGATACCAAGGCTTGAAAGTCTTTAGCAGCGCGGGTTTTACTTGTGGATTTTTGTAGAGATAATAGTTGATTCCGTCTGCAAAAGCATTCAGCAACTTTTTCATCCAATCTGGACTGGCCTCATAATCTTTTACTGACTCTGCTGAATCTATCACCATGCGCACCAACAAATCCTCATAAATATTTTGTTCTCCTGAGATCTCACTTGTTCTTCCAAGCATGGTGATGTAGTTCATTTCCACGCGTTGAAAATCATCCTCACATTGCGCATACATCAACCCAAAAACACAGTCGGCATCGGCCTTTCCATAAACATGAGGAATCCCCCATTTGTCACGAATGATGTTAACCCGTTTGGCTGATTCTTGCCAACGCAGAATGTCTGATTTGGATTGTGCTGAAATGAGAGCGGGTAATATCAACAGCAGTAAAATGAATTTTTTAACCAGCATAGTTAATTGTTTTGGTTTGCTTTGAAAACACGGATGATATTACCACCAAGAATTTTATAAATATCAGTCTTGCTGTATCCCCTTTTCAATAATTCTTTTGTTATCAATGGCATGTCGGTAACATCATTCAATTCGCGTGGAGATGAATTGATTCCGTCAAAATCAGAACAGATGCCAACATGGTCAACGCCAATTAATTTTACGATGTGATCGAGGTGATCGATGAGTAATGTCAGCGATGGTCGTACATTGTCCATTTCATCCTTGTATTTTTCATGAATGAGAAGATTTGCATAAAAATCGCTCGGATTTGTTTTCAGGATAGAATCCTTTTCTTGCTGGTGTTTTGCGATGAAGATGTTGTTCTTTTCACGAAATGTGCTATCAACAAATCCGGAATAAAAGTTAAGCTGGATTGTGCCGTTGTTTTTTTTGATCATCCTGATTTGATCGTCTGTCATGTTTCGTGGAACAGGACAAAGTGCATAAGTACAACTGTGTGATGCAATCACTGGTTTTGTTGTGATGCGTAAAGCATCATAGAAAGTTTTTTCTCCTACATGTGATATGTCAACAATCATACCCAATTCATTCATGTGTTTTACAATCTTTTCTCCTAATGCATTCAGTCCGTAAGGGTGACCGAGATCCTTGCCCGCCCTTTCATCTGCAGCTGAACTTGCCCATGAAGTGCTGTTGTTCCAGGTGAGTGTCATGTATCGTCCACCCCTGTTGTATAAACTGTCTAAATATTCGATTTTGTCTTCAATCATGTGTCCACCTTCAATACCCATCATCGATCCTAGCTTTTTTGATTTTACAGCAAGATCAAGATCTGAAGGATTTTTTACAATCATCATTTTGTTGGGATTGCGTTCAACCACTGCATACAGAGAATCAATCTCCCTGTTTGCATAAGCAAAGGCTGTACCCATGCCATAATTTTCATCACAAAAAATGGAGAATACTTGCACATCTACTCCACCTTTTTTCATTCTGCTTAAATCAGAATGTGTGATGCCTTTAAGATCTTGGTCGAAGCTTTTGTTTTTTTCGATGCCAGTACTGATGAAGTCGTTATGTGTATCGATAACAATTGCTTTTTTATGAAGCGATTTGTAAGACTGCGCTACAGCAAATTGACCCATGAATAGTGAAGCACAAATAATTGCAGAAAGAGTTTTGTTCATTGAATTAATCTTTTATTGCTTGATAAACCATTACGCGAAATCGATCGCTAATATCACCGTTTTGGGTGGGATAAATATTTCTAAAAAATAGTCCTACAATTTTTTCTTTTGGATCAACCCAATAGGTTGTTGCAAACATCCCACCCCAGTCGTAAGTACCTTCTTGTGTTGGTAATTTGGCGCTGCCTTTTTCAGTTGTGATGCCAAACCCCAATCCAAATTTATTAATGCCATTGTCTATGTCACCAATCTGATTCATGGTCATCATCCGAACGCTGTTTCTGCTGAGAATCCTCACGCCATTGTAGGTACCTTCATTCAACATCATTTGTAAAAAGATGGCATAATCCATGATGGTTGATGAGAGCCCGCCTCCGCCACTCATCATGGGGAAGCCCAGGTTGGGGTAATCGCGGTATACCTTTGTTCCTTGCATGAGCGTGCTTTCAGGCGGATAAAAAAGGTTTCCATTTATTTGAGAATAGAGTGAAACAAGCCTGCTTTGTTTTTCGGTTGGAATGTTGAAATAGGTGTCTTTCATCCCCAAAGGTTCAAAAATTCTTTTGCTCATGAATTCATCCAACTTCATTCCCGAAACAACTTCTACCAGATAACCCAATAGGTCGGTATTTAAACCGTAGGTGAATTTTTCTCCAGGTTGATGAAATAGCGGC
>JBILHX010000137.1:0-7680 GCA_044350285.1 Chitinophagaceae bacterium
TTAGCTGCTTTCTTAGGAGCTGCTTTAGCTGCTTTCTTAGGAGCTGCTTTAGCTGCTTTCTTAGGAGCCGCTTTTTTATCAGTTTTTTTAACTGATTTTTTTGATGATGCCATGATGTGAATTTTTAATTAATGGTAGTTTAGTAATTATTCGCGAAATTTAGCAATTAATATTCAATCAAGATAAATTCTGATTATTTTTTTTTGCATTAATGCTATATTTCAACATTTATTCGTCTATTAAAATTGATCTTGCTTTAATTTAAGCATTTAATTCGCCAGATTTGTTTCAAATAAAAACGTCAATATTTAACTACTGATTATTTTTTAAAAATATTCACTACATTTGCAACCCCAAACGAAAGTTCTTTTTGAATGGACTTGGGAGTCCTGAATAATTTAGGACGCTATCACCAAAAAACAATAAAACTATGGCTAAGGAAATTTCTGGCTATGTAAAGTTGCAGGTAAAGGGCGGCCAGGCCAACCCTGCACCTCCTGTTGGACCCGCGTTAGGTTCCAAAGGTGTTAACATCATGGAGTTTTGCAAACAGTACAATGCAAGAACTCAAGATAAAATAGGCAAAGTTATGCCTGTTTTAATTACAGTTTACACAGACAAATCATTTGATTTCGTCATCAAGACTCCACCTGCGGCTGTTCAGTTGCTGGAGGCAAGCAAGCTTCAAAGTGGTTCCAAGGAACCCAACCGTTTAAAGGTTGGAAAAGTTACTTGGTCTCAAATAGAGGCTATTGCTAAAGACAAGATGTCTGATCTTAACTGTTTTACTGAAGAAAGTGCCATGAAAATGGTTGCAGGAACAGCACGCAGTATGGGCATCACCGTTGATGGCAACGCCCCTTGGGAAAATTAATTTTTCACACCTTAAACTTTAATTAAGATGGGAATCACAAAAAAAAGAAAAGCTGTTGCTAATAAAGTGGATGACAAAAAATTTTATTCACTTGCTGATGCATCAAGCCTTGTAAAAGAGATCAACTGTACTAAGTTTGACAGTTCAGTTGATTTGCATGTTAGATTAGGTGTTGATCCTAAAAAAGCGGATCAACTTGTTAGAGGAACCGTTACACTTCCACACGGAACTGGTAGAACCAAAAAAGTTCTTGTTTTGTGTACACCTGATAAAGAAGCAGAAGCAATCAATGCTGGTGCTGATTTTGTTGGTCTTGATGAATTTATTCAGAAGATTGAAAAGGGATGGACAGAAATTGACGTTATCATTGCAACACCATCAGTTATGCCTAAAATAGGTAAACTAGGAAAGGTGTTGGGACCACGTAACTTGATGCCAAATCCTAAAACTGGTACTGTAACTAATAACTTGGCTGAAGCAGTTAATGATGTTAAGGCCGGTAAAGTTGCATTTAAAGTTGACAAAGCTGGAATTGTTCACGCTTCTATCGGAAGAGTAGGTTTTGCACCTGAAAAAATTGTAGAGAATAGTATTGAATTTTTGAATGCTATTCTAAAGGCAAAGCCATCTACATCGAAAGGTACCTATATGAAGAGCGTTTTCATGGCAAGTACAATGAGTCCTGCCATTCCAGTTGATACCAAAGTGCTCATTCATTGATCACCTAGGTTTACATTCTAAATAATTTAAAAGCTTTATCATGACAAAGCAAGAAAAAAATCAAGCTATTGAAGTACTGAAGGAGAAATTTGGTCAGTATAACAATTTCTATATCACAAATACCGAATCACTTTCTGTTGCACAAATAGGAAAGCTGAGAAAAGTTTGTTTCAACAAGAATGTTGAAATGAAGGTTGCTAAAAATACGTTAATCCGCAAGGCCCTTGAACAACTTGATGAATCTAAATATCAAGGCGCTTTCGAATCTTTGAATGGTGTTACTGCTCTTATGTTTTCTGACAACGCAAAGGAACCAGCGATTATTCTTACAGGATTCAGAAAAGACATCAATGCACCTAAACCAGTGTTGAAAGCTGCTTTCATCAATGGCGATATTTTCATTGGAGATGATAAACTTGTTATTCTTAAGGATCTTAAGAGCAAGAATGACCTTATCGGTGAAGTTATTGGCTTATTGCAGTCACCTGCAAAGCGTGTAATTGCAGCTCTATTGCACCATCATGAGAAACAAGCTGAAGCATCAACAGAAGTAGCAACAGAAGCTGCTGTTGAAGTAGTAACTGAAGCGGCAGAATAGTTTTAAAAGTAAATCCCAACGCCACTGAGGTTAAAACGTGGCATATTTATAACCATCCGCTGGAGCATTTGCTTTGAAAGCGGTTCAAAATTAAAAAAATGGCAGACATTAAAGCATTAGCCGAACAATTAGTAGGCTTGACAGTGAAAGAAGTTCAAGAATTAGCTGATGTATTGAAAGCTGATTATGGCATTGAGCCGGCAGCAGCTGCAGTAGTTATGGCATCAGCAGACGGTGGTGGTGCAGCAGCAGTAGAAGAAAAAACAGCTTTCGATGTAATCTTGATTGCAGCCGGTGCTAGCAAACTTGGTGTTGTTAAAATTGTTAAAGAATTGACTGGTTTGGGTCTGAAAGAAGCAAAAGACCTTGTTGATGGAGCTCCTAAGCCTATTAAAGAAGGTGTTTCTAAAGGTGAAGCTGACGATATCGCAACCAAGCTTAAAGATGCTGGTGCTGAAGTTGAAATTAAATAAGATTAATTTTGAAGAGAATAAGAGGCCGGAATATTTTCCGGCTTTTTTATTGATTTTTAAGGTCTTATGTAATCAATAAATTTTTTCATTACAGGCTTTTTAATTAACTTTGCATTCCTTTAAATTAGGCTTAATACAATTTGAATCCCCAAGCATATCATAACTAATTGAATTTTAATTAATTACATTCTGAATGTAGAATGGGGATTTATATGTATTTTATATAATAACAACTTTAAAACCACGAATAGACTATGTCTTCAGCAAAAGTGGCTACAAACAGGGTGCATTTTGGTAAAGTAAAGCACCTGGCGGAAACGCCCGACCTTTTGGAAATTCAGATTCAGTCTTTCAAAGACTATTTCCAGTTAGAAACTACGCCTGATAAGCGTAACAACGAGGGTCTTTTCAAGGTATTCAAGGAAAATTTCCCCATCAATGACACAAGGAACATCTTCATGTTGGAGTTTCTTGATTATTTCATTGATCCGCCACGTTATACTATCGAGGAATGTATGGAACGTGGATTAACTTACGCCGTGCCACTCAAAGCAAAATTGCGTTTGAGTTGTAATGACGAAGAGCATGTTGACTTCCAAACCATAGTACAGGATGTGTTCCTTGGGAACATACCTTATATGACTCCAAGAGGTACTTTCGTAATCAATGGTGCAGAAAGGGTGGTAGTGTCCCAGCTACATCGTTCACCAGGCGTTTTCTTCGGTCAATCATTGCATCCAAACGGTACTAAAATCTATTCAGCCCGTGTCATTCCTTTCAAGGGTGCATGGATGGAATTTGCTACTGACATTAACAATGTTATGTATGCTTATATCGACCGTAAAAAGAAATTCCCCGTTACAACATTGCTTAGGTCAATTGGTTTTGAAACCGATAAAGATATCTTGGAACTTTTCGGCATGGCTGATGAAGTAAAGGCTGACAAAAAGTCTTTGACTCCAATGATTGGTAAACGATTGGCTGCTAGGGTTTTGAAAACATGGATAGAGGATTTCGTTGATGAAGATTCTGGTGAAGTTGTTTCTCTTGAAAGAAATGAGGTTACACTTGAGCGTGACAAAGTATTGACTGAGTTAGACATCAATCATATCATTGAGGCAGAAGTTAAAAGTGTTTTTATTCAGAAGGAAGAAGTGAGTGGTGATTATGCCATTATCTACAACACACTGAACAAGGATACTTCAAATTCTGAACTTGAAGCTGTACAACATATTTACAAACAATTGCGTGGAGCTGATGCCCCAGACAATGAAACTGCAAGAGGTATTATTGATAAGTTATTTTTTAGTGATAAGCGTTATGATTTAGGTGAAGTTGGTCGATACAAGATCAATAAAAAACTTAACCTCAATTATGCGTTAAACCAAAAAACCCTTACCAAAGAAGATATCATTGAAATCATCAAATACCTAGTTCGTTTAACAAATGGTAAAGCTGAGATTGATGACATTGATCACTTAAGCAATCGTCGTGTTAGAACAGTTGGTGAACAATTGTATGCTCAATTTGGTGTTGGTCTTGCCAGGATGGCTCGTACAATCCGTGAGCGTATGAACGTGCGTGATAACGAAGTATTTACTCCTGTTGATTTGATCAACGCCCGTACGCTTTCTTCTGTAATCAATTCTTTCTTTGGAACTTCTCAACTTTCCCAGTTCCTAGATCAAACCAATCCACTGAGTGAGATCACGCACAAGCGTCGTATCTCCGCACTCGGACCTGGTGGTTTAAGTAGGGAGCGCGCAGGATTTGAGGTTCGTGACGTACACTATTCCCATTATGGTCGTCTTTGTACCATTGAAACACCAGAAGGTCCAAACATCGGTCTTATCTCAACTCTTTGTGTTCACGCAAAGATCAACGATATGGGCTTTATAGAAACCCCTTACCGTAAAGTAAGCAATGGTAAAGTTGATGTTAAGAAATTAACTTACTTGAGTGCTGAGGAAGAAGACACTGCAAAGATTGCCCAGGCAAACATCCCTCTTACTGATAAGAATGAATTCGCAGAAGATAAGATAAAAGCAAGACAAACTGGTGACTTCCCAATTCTTGATCCAAATGAAGTAGAATATATGGATGTGGCACCAAACCAGATTGTTGGGTTGAGCGCATCACTTATTCCGTTCCTTGAGCATGATGATGCCAACCGTGCATTGATGGGATCAAACATGCAACGTCAAGCTGTACCTTTGATTAAGCCACAAGCTCCTATTGTAGGTACTGGACTTGAAGCAAAGGCTGCCCGTGATGCAAGAATTCAGTTGCATTCAGAAGGAGAAGGTGTTGTTGAGTTTGTAGATGCAAATGAGATTCATGTTCGTTATGAGCGTGATGAAGCAATGAAATTAGTTAGTTTTGAAGATGATCTCAAGGTGTATAGGCTTACCAAGTTTATCAAAACAAACCAAGAGACTTCAATTACCCTACGACCTGCCGTAGCAAAAGGTGAGCGTGTTAAAAACGGTGATTTCCTTACAGAAGGTTATGCAGTTAAAAACGGTGAGCTTGCTTTGGGAAGGAACTTGAAAGTGGTGTTCATGCCATGGAAAGGGTACAATTTTGAGGATGCAATCGTTATTAACGAAAAAGTTGTTAGTGAAGATCTTTTCACTTCAATTCACATCTCTGAATTTGAATTGGAAGTACGTGATACCAAGTTGGGTGAAGAGGAATTGACTCCAGACATACCTAACGTATCAGAAGAAGCAACCAAAGACCTTGATCAGTATGGTATAATCCGTATTGGAGCACAGGTTAAGGAAGGTGATATTTTGATTGGTAAAATAACCCCCAAAGGTGAAAGTGACCCTACGCCAGAAGAAAAACTTCTCCGTGCAATATTTGGTGATAAAGCTGGAGATGCGAAAGATGCATCCTTGAAAGCACCAAGTGGAACAGAAGGGGTTGTGATTGGTAAAAAACTTTTCCAACGCGCAAAGAAAGATAAGAACTCAAAGACCAAGGAAAAGACTGCAATTGAAAAATTGGAATCTATCCACGTTCAAAATGAAAAAGATCTTTTGGAATTGCTTGTGGGTAAGTTGCAAACCTTGCTGAAGGACAAATCTTCTTCAGGTGTTTCAAACAACTTTGGAGAAGTTGTTATTGGTAAAGGTGCTAAGTTTAATGCCAAGGCGTTGACTGGTATTGATTATCAAAACATCAATCCATTGGCTTGGACAGGTGATGCAGATATTGACCATTCAATCAATACCTTGTTGCACAACTACAACATCAAGTATAATGAAGAACTAGGACGATACAAACGTGAGAAATTCAATATCAGCATTGGTGATGAATTGCCTGCAGGTGTATTGAAACTTGCCAAAGTTTATCTCGCTGTAAAACGTAAGTTGAAAGTGGGAGATAAAATGGCCGGTCGTCACGGAAATAAAGGAATTGTTGCCAAAATTGTACGTGCAGAAGACATGCCATTCCTTGAAGATGGAACTCCAGTTGACATCGTATTGAATCCATTGGGTGTACCTTCTCGTATGAACCTTGGACAGATTTATGAAACAATTCTAGGATGGGCAGGTGAGAAACTCGGTTTACGTTTCTCAACACCAATCTTTGATGGTGCAACTGTAGATGAAATCAAAGCTCTTATCGATCAAGCTGGTCTGCCAAGTTATGGACATACTTACCTTTATGATGGTGAAACAGGCGAGCGATTCCATCAGAAAGCAACTGTAGGTATAATCTACATGCTGAAGTTACACCACATGGTTGATGATAAAATGCATGCCCGTTCAATTGGACCATACAGTCTTATTACACAACAGCCATTGGGTGGTAAAGCACAGTTCGGTGGACAGCGTTTTGGTGAGATGGAAGTATGGGCTCTTGAAGCATATGGTGCATCTAACATTCTACAGGAATTGCTGACATTGAAGTCTGATGACATCATTGGAAGAGCAAAGACTTATGAAGCCATTGTTAAAGGAGATAACGTGCCAAAAGCTGGTATACCTGAATCATTCAATGTATTGGTACATGAACTTCGTGGATTAGGTCTAGAACTTAAGTTCGAAAACTAAAAGGTCGTAACCAAACTATAAAAAAAGCTATCCGAAAGGATAGCTTTTTTCGTTTAAGGCAATTCATAAAAAGTGTTATAAATTTATGGTTTGAGTTTAAATACCTAAGCTTTAAACTTATTTACTTTTATAATTTAAAGCAAACTAAAATGTAGATTTAAAAAAATCCCAGGCATAGCGATGAACATCGATATCATTGGGGTAATTGTGTTTGCCTCCAATTACTTTAAGAAGAATGATTTTTTTCTCTCTTCCTGAGTAAGAATATTTTTCAATTGTTTTACCATCAGTTGGGTCTGTGTCAGGAAGACTTTCTTTGTTTGGATTCTCAACATATCCTGCAAGGCTAGCCCAATATTGGAAAGTATTTTCTGTTGAACGCACATGTCCAAAATTACCGCTACCTAAAATCACCTCACCTCCATCATATGGATTTGTCTTGTCTTCTGTGCCATTAACAATCAGCAAATTCATTGGCTTAAGCATTTGGGGACAATCAAGGTTGTTTGTGTCTGGAAGATTGGCAACAATAGCTGTAATCCCTCGGAAATATTTTGGTATTGTAAGTCCTAGTTTAAATGCCATGTGTCCTCCTCCAGAAGTTCCTACTGCAAAAACATTTGATTCATTGATTTTGTAATTTTTTTTAAAATATTCAATCATCTGTATAAAAAAGCCTCTTCATTGATGTTTTCTACATTCGCTAAGGATGGTGCTTTCATTCTGCATTCATTCCAATAATTTTTATATCCTGTTGGGAATACAGCTATAAATTTTTCTGAAGAAGAAATATCCAAAATCGATGAAGCCCTTTCCATCATTTGTTTTCCATTTCCTCCTGAACCGTGCATTACGAATACAAGGCTGTATCCTCGAGTACGCTGTTCAGGTTTTTTAAAATGGAAATTCCTATAATTGCCATCAATTTGAATGGAATCTGAAATTATTTGA
>JBILHX010000041.1:0-25718 GCA_044350285.1 Chitinophagaceae bacterium
TGTAGTGTGGGTCAGATTTAGGCAATCCTTCCAAGGTTCTTACCAACGCTGCAACTACCCATCCATTTCCCCTGCTCCAGTAACAATCCTCTCCATTGGGTTCCTTGTAAGGCGGCACAAAATCCTTATCGCGCCACCACAACTTTTCCGTTGCATTGTACAATCCCTTTCCGCCGTGTTTGTATTTCGTGAATGCATACATCTCATACATCCTGTTGAAATAACTGGTGTCGTTGTATAAGTTTCCGAGTTTTACAAACACCGGCATGGCCATCTGCAAGGCATCAATCCAATTCCAATCATCAATTTTATTGGATGCCATCATCAAATCGATCGAAGCCTTGATATCTTTCACCCTTTCCGGATGTCTTTTTCCATCCATCAAAAAAATATCAATATAAGTCTGTCCGCAACATTGGTTGTCGCCATTTCTTGTTTTGATTCCGTCTCTCAATCCCCACTTATGTTTTTCTCCCCACTGCAGGATATAATCGTAATAAGGTTGCTGTGGATCAATTGAGTGCAACGCTACCAATCCCTCGTAATACACTGCCCTCGTCCAGATATTGCTGGGCCTTTCCTTGTTTGTTATAATTGATTTTCCCGCATCTGGCCATTTATTCATGAAGTAGGCATTGGCCGTTCCCAAATCATGCAGAATTTTTTTCTTTGAAGGAAGCTGCTGCGCCTGCAAGGTTAGCATGTGCATGAAAACAGCAAGGAGTATGGTTATTTTTTTGAGCATGACTGTGATTTTTTATTTTAAAAATGCTGAAATTAAGGCTAGTCTCTATTTAAAACTGATTTCATCAAAACATTTTATGAAGTCCTTCCCACCGAACAATCCAATCCTTGTTTTTAGGAAAACCAATGCCCTCAGCACTTCCATCCACACCGGTGCACATCATGGCAACAGCACTCAATATGCCACCATTTCCAGGAAGATAAATGGTCAGTCTATCATCCTGAAAATTATGTCCATTTTGTAAATAGGTATTTTTTTTAACAGGCTTCAACAGTGCATCCACAGCTACTTCTGGCATGTTCAACCTTGCTGCTGTCATGGCTGTTAATGGATAATCCCATCCCCATGTTTTCTCCCAGTTCCAACTATCGAGAATCTTCAGCAATGTATTTTTCATGATAATTGTATCCATGCCATGTACCGCAGGTAGCGTGCTGAACGCCCCTAGTACAGCAGGATGACCCGCTAGATATCGAGGATTTTCATAACAATCCGGTACGCTTTCTGCTGCCAAATAAAGATTTTCTTTGATGGGATATGGTGCCAACTGATTCAACACAGTATCCCATTCTTTATTTCTTGACATGCCTAACCGAACACGCCATGTTTGTGCCATTTCCAAACCCCAATGCCAGTAGGCGAGTTCATACGTTGGATTGAACGTTGTTGCAGGATCAAAACACTCTTGCGCAGGGATCAATCCTTTGCCCAAGTTAAATTGTTTTTTTATGCTGTCGTATGTTGGAAAGGACGCCATGAAATCGGCTGTAGCAAACAACATTTCTTTGTACTTATTGAGTATGCGAGAATCCTTATTTTTTCGATACAGCATCTCTGCCATGTATATGAAATGAGGCTGTTGCCAGATCAAGAATGCGCCTACAGATGAGGGTGACTCATTCCCTTGAGGGTCCACCATTTTTTGCCAACGCAACCCTTTGAAGCCTTGCCTTTTGGCAATCTCAAATCCCTTTGCTGAAACTGTTTCATACCAGTTCAAACTTTTTTCTAACAAGGCATGCCTACCCCATTGTGCAAAGTGAACAGCATGCCACCAATGCATTTCAAGATGAGGCTTTCCATACCAACTGTTATACACAAGTCCCGTTTCTTGAGGTGGCAATTTGGATGCACACTGGATGCGGGTGAGGTACTGCGACAACACAACGCGGCGTTCAATTTCTTTTGCCCTCGGATCTTTGCTTCTAGAAAAATCAACAGCTCCACCTTTCTGCCAAAACCTTAGCCAATAATTTTCTGCAGCGAACTTAACTTGCAATGCGCTGTGCTTTTTTACTTCACGGTTTTTTGGTGAAAAAACAAAAGTTGCAGAAAATATATTTTTTGCATCTGGGATGATTACAAAAGAATCTTTCCCATCTTTCTTCATCAACGCTTTTCCTTTCCATCCAACCCCAATTTTATACACCGAGGCATCTCTTGTACATGTTAATGCTGCACCATTGAGGGTTTCTCTAAGCTCAGCAACTTCATTCGATTCACCTGGAAAATAATTTCCGACATCCTTGAATTTAGCATTGGGTGTTGGGACTCGAATTGACAGCAGAATCCTCTTTTCATTGAGCAACTTAGATTTTATGATGCACCCTATTTCATCAACATCCGAATGCATCATCGTTTGAACTTCAACAGGCACGCCTTCCAACGTAAAACGACTGGTGATTATGCCTTTCCATAAATCCAATGTCTGATCAATATTTTTAATATCAGCAATGGTTGCTTTCTCTCCGTTTTGTTTGATTAATATCATTCCAATTTGTCCAAGTTGCAAGCGATGCGGATTAACACGAAAATACTCAACTGCTTCCTTAGTCCTTACTGCTGTGCTTGTTTGAATCGAATATGGGATAACCTTTCCGTTGATTGTAAAATCTTGTAAAGTTTCCTTGAACTGGTAATTATTGTTGTTTGGAAAACTATGCCAACCCCAGCTTGATTGGGTTCCCAATGGAACACCGTTCTCATAAAATGTTGGGAATGATTGAAGTCCAGTTGCATCTACAGTAAATGCAAAATCTCCATTGCCTACAGATAAGGAAGCAAGTGAATCGAACTTTTTTATGGTGATGCTGTGTCGACTGACAAGCGCCTTCCGATCAATTTTTTGAGCAAGCAACATTGCAGGCAACATCAACAAAAAAACAAATGAAATAAATAGTTGAGCAAGAAATTTCTTCATAAAAGGTACTTCATTATTTTAAAGGAGTGATGCTCACTGGTCCCAACAATCCTGAAGGCAAGGGACTCCAATCTGATGCATCAAATAACCCATTCTTTGCATTTTCTTTTTTCTTGGCAGGCATGTTGGTGTTATAAAAAATCTTCCATGGCAACATATTTTTGTCCATGTAAGAAATTCTATTGGCCATTAAATTCGAAACAATAATTTCCAATTTATTCTCACCTAATAAAACAGTTGCAGGAACTTCTATGCGAAATCCGGGTCCGATGCATGTGCCTATTTTCTTGTTGTTGATAATAACTTCAGCCGTTTCTTGAACCTGACCAAGCTCCAACAAAAATGTTTTTGCATTGCCGATGGGCTTCTTAAATGTAGTGGTGTACTTTGCTGATCCTGAGAAATTTTTCACCCCTTCACCTTGTAAATTTGTCCAGCTTTCCAAATGATCAATACCTGAAAAAGCAGGCGGCAAAACAGGACCTCCACTCAAAAATTCAATCTTCCAATTTCCATTAATCATGCTGCGTGTTCCTTCAGGTTTTGCATATTGAAATATTTGACCTTTAATAGGAGTTGCGCTCGTTTTCAACAAGCATGTTTCGTGAGGGAAAAGATGAAGATAAACAAGTGTTTCTCCTTTGTCAGACTTCTTGAAAATGGCCTTGCCCGTTTTTTCTGTCATTGGATCAAATATCATCAGATTGCTGCTGTTTACCTTGATAGGCACCCAACCATCAAATACTTCCTCTTTGTTATTTTCAATAAAATACATAAGTTCATTGCCTATTTTTCTGCGTATAAAACGTAAGCCAAAATCGGTCATCGATTCATTCCTTATTTTTAATGCACCGAAAATTGCATCCATGTTCTCTCCAACAACTACAGTGCCGTCTGTTGGAGTTTTCAAGGTTTTAATTCCGTTTGGCAAACTGTTTAAATGAATTGATTTCTTGATCATTTCAAAAGCCTGTTGCCTTTTTTCAAACTCGAAAAAACCCGTTACTTTTTCAGGCAGATTTTTATAGAAAACAACAGAAGCACCTTGACCAACAAGTTGCAAAATTTTATTCATGCTAGCCTCTGGGATGTACTTGTTTGCGGGGAGTAAAATTGTTTGGTATTTATTTCCGCCACTGATGATTTTGTTGCTGGAAACAGTGAATTGGGTTAACTGACGATCAGAAAAAAAATCAAACCCATATCCTTTTTCCAACATCCATTTTGACAATGCTTCAAAATCTGTATGTTCGAAGTTCTTCTCCATGCCATCAAAATGCTGCAGTAGCGCGTTTCCCGGCTCTGCGTACCTATCGGCGATCGGATAATAAAGCAATACATCGTGATCAGGTCTGCCTTGCTGCAAGAATGATTGAATCCTTGCAACGTAACTGTTCAGTTTATGAAAATCTTTCCATTGTGGATTCACTTGTTGAAAATGCACCGCAGCATAAAACAACCAACCTGGCCATGGTGCTGAAGCTGGCGAATAGGCTGTTCCATGATAAAACACATGGTTCACTCCTCCCAGGAAATACAAATCGAGGGCTTTTTTTACATCCCCTAATGATGATAAAAAATGGTCATTAAGCCATGTGGCGGATTCAGCAGAAACAAGTTTTTTCCCCGTTACATTGGCTGCTGAACTTGCGAACTTAAACCTCAAGATATCTGTGCCTTCGGTTTCTGGGATGTCTACCGCACTATACAAATCAAGTGTATTGGCGGGTGATCCGTGTGATTGATTCCTTACCATTTTTCCTTGTGCATGTGCCCAATTGTTCCATTGCTTTGTAAATGATTGCAAAAGCAATTCATCAATTACTGAACGATAATCATATAAAATACTGCTTGTATATGGAGATGCTGTTTTGGAAAACAATGCAGGCAAATGCCCTTTCAAATCATATCCTTTTTGTGCCTTGAAATCAGCAAAAAACTCAGGTGTCCAATTTGATTGCCCCCTTGCATCATCTACTTCATAAGAATCATTAAAAAATGAACGTAGATAAGATAGGTCATACCCCTTAAATGCTTGGTTAAATTTGCTGAAATAATTCTTTGTCGCTGGTGCTGAAAAGTGATCAATGGCATATCCTTCTCCCCCTGGTGCGGCTCTTTCAACCATTTTACCATGGAGGCCTTGGTACAATGAATAAATGGTCCAATTGCCTGCCGGTGCTGTCCAATTCAATATCCCATCTTTTGAAACATCGTTGGTTAAGTCAATGGGCGTTGCATTTTCAGCATAAGCCATGACCGTAAAAGGCATTAATTTTTCTTTGAATTGAATCTGATCGAGTGCGAGTGATTGCAGATTAGGATTTGCCGTGAGAGGCCTTTTGATATTTTCTAACAAGGCTGTTTGGTTGTTTGCTGTACGCACAAAACCGTCTTGGCTATATATGATTTGAGCATAAAAAGGCAGGCCGTCCTTAACGCTAAATGTTTTAAAATATATTGTTTTGCTTGCATCTGCGTCAGACACCCAAGGACCGCCAAATGGCCAACCTGTTCCGTTGGCCAAGTCTACGCCAATGTTCAATCGCTTTGATTCTTTTAAAGTATGAGATAACATTTCCATCCAAGGCTTTGAAAGAAAGGGTATGAACTCCTTCTCATGACCTTTGATTCCATAAATCGGGGTTATTTCAACACCTCCCAATCCTGCTCGTTGGTATTGTTCAAGATTTATCGTTAAGTCTTTTGCTTTTACAGCACTTCCTTCCCACCACCATCTTGTCCACGGTTTGTTGGTATTGGTTATCACGGGCCAATCTGTCTGTGCTTGTGAATTATTAATATTCATAATCAAACACATCAAAAAAAGCAACTGGTTAAATTTCGATTGAATTTTCATTTGAGTGAAATAAATGTAAAAGGTATTCAAGAAATTCGGTTTTAATTACTGTAGTCTATAGATTCATTTAAAAATATGGAATTAGTTTATTTATTATGGGACAAATTTTTCTTCAATAAATGACGATTTATTTGTTGATAAGACAACACGAATTGAACAAGAAATTGTGTTCCCTCGAATCCATTTCCTAAATTGATTAATTATAGTAGCTATCTCAATCGAATTCAAATTGTTTTATCAAGAAATACAAATTAAAAGAAAGTACTGTCGCGTCTTTAGGCATCAAATTCAAACATTTCAAGATATAAAAAATCTATTTAAAATAAAAAAAGCCGTTCGTGTGAAACGAACGGCTTGTATAGAAGTCTTGAATGTTAACTTTATTCTGCCAATTGGAAAGTAACTGGCTGACGGCGATAGGCTTTAACCTGACGACCGTTTTGAACAGCTGGTTTCCATTTTGGACCTTTTCTGATTGCTGCTGTAGCAATTTCAGCAAGTTTTGTACCAGAACCTAGGCAATTCGGAACTCCAGCTTCGCTGCATGACATTGCACGCACCTCACTAACAGAACCTTCCTTGTCAACGATGAAAAGAATCACAACTGTACCAGATTTTCCTTCATCTTGAAGATCATCGATGTTTCTCTCAATTTCCCTGGTTACGTAACGGGTCCAACCCGCAGTACCGCCTGGAAATTCAGCATCAATTTCAACTTTTTGGAATACTTTGTCGTAGTCATCTTCTTTTGGAGCTTCAACTACACCACCCTTGTCTTCAACAGGTGGGGCAACGATACCCTCATCTTTGGTTCCTTCTTGGTTTACTGTACCAATCTTGGTTTCCTCTAATTTTTCGATCTCAGGTGGCTTCTCTTCTTCCTTCACTTCTTCATCCTTCACAACTTTTGGAGGTGTGAATTTAGCCATCTCAACCTTTGGAGGTTCAGGTGGTTTTGGAGGAGGAGGTGGTGGTGGTTCATTGGGTTCATCCTGCTTGATTTCTTCCAATTGAACCTCTTTGATATCTAAGGCATTCTTTTTGTTGCCTAGATCCAATGAGGAAATGAAGGAAGCCAGCATAATGAGCATAGCCAAAGAAGCCGTCAGAATAAGGGCGTTTCTGAGACGCTTGTTATAATCTTTGCGTAGCTCATAAGCGCCGTAGTCTTTATTTCGACCTTCGAATACGAGGTCGACCAACTCAGAACTTAAAATTTTATTTGCATCCATTGGTAATGCGTTTTAATTGAGATTCAGTTACTTACTTTTTTCACAAAATTACTTGATTCCTGAAGCAGCTTCAGTCATCGTAATCAATTGATATTCCTGTGCGGAAATATCTACCATTGCGTATCGTTTGATGGCGTTGATGGTCATTTCATCCAAGATATCCACCGTATTTTTGTACGTGGCATCAACTGTTGGCTTAATGATTACAACGAGATCTTCAACGTTGGTACTTTGTTTTTTACGGATGATTTCATCCCTGATGGTTTTGAAGGTTGCTGTTTTTATCTGCAAAGGATCAAGCCCCTCGTAGTAATAAACAACATCCTGCTTACCCAACATGATGGTGAAAGCGCCAGATTCCTTTACTTTATTTTGTTCTTCAGGTTTATCCACGTCCTTCGGCATGAACAGGTTCATTGCCGTAGGTTGTGCCATGGTTGTTGTGAAGATAAAGAAAGTGATCAACAGGAAGCCAAGGTCAACCATTGGAGTCATGTCTACCATCGTAGACAACTTTTTGGCCTTCTTTACACCTGGGCCTTTTTTACCCCCGCCGCCATCGCCGGTATCTAAACTTGCCATAAATTAATATTTATTGATGTTTTCAATATGATTTACTTCTCACCATTGATTTGCTTCTGTCTTGTTTCATACAACGCTGTTCCAGCCGGTGCATCTTCTGGCGAAGTAACCAACAAAAACTTGTTTTGATCGTTCTTCTTGAACGCATTCAAAATGTTTTTGAAATCAGGGTACTTGGTTTCATTGTCTGCTTTAATAAGCAGATTGAGCTTTCTTCCAGAATATGCACTGAGCGCATCCCTAACCCAATAGTAAAGTTCGCCACCAGTTGAATCAGCACATGGTACACCAGGCTGCTTTACTTTTTTAGCTTGTTCAGGGTCCATGGCTAGAAGGTTCTTCAATTGGTTGAATGGAACCCCCACGCTTGGTGCATTGATAAAGGCTTTCATCTCAGCAGGAGTTAAGCCAAGGTTGCGAGTAGTGTTTAAGTTTTGGATGAGAATCTGACGAAACTCAGGATTATCAACAGAAACAAAAGCCCTGCCTTCTTTATCAACAGATACCATAAAGGCATCTTTTTCGGGAAGCACGATAGAAGATACCGAATTAGGGGTTGTTACCTCAACAGGTTCTTCTGGCTTGAACTTTGTCGCCAGCATGAAAAACGACAAGATCAGAAAGGCTACGTCCACAAACGGCGTCATGTCGTTTTGAGGGATGTGCTTTTTTATTTTGACACTTGGCATGTTTACTATTTTAAGATTTAGATTCAACTATCCTGATTTTCCATAAAGGAAATCAAGACTTATTATTTGTATTGAGAAGCAAAGCTCTGAGTAAGGGTAAAACCAGACTCATCAATACCATAAGTGATTGAATCAATTCTTGTGGTAAACACGTTGTACATAAGCAATGCTACAGATGAAGTTGCAATACCCAATGCAGTGTTGTACAATGCTTCAGAGATACCTACAGCCAATTCAGCAGCAGCACCTGATCCACCTTCTTCGCCTAGAGAAGAGAATGACTTGATCATCCCAAGTACAGTTCCCAAAAGGGCAACAAGCGTACCAAGTGAAGTTAAGGTTGACAAAAACACAAGGTTTTTCTGCAACATCGGTAATTCCAATGCAGTAGCTTCTTCAACTTCCTTTTGAATTGCATGAACTTTCTGCTCTGAATTCAATTCAGACTCAGAAATCATCTCCTTGTACTTCTTAAGACCCGCTTTCATTACGTTTCCTACACTGCCCTTTTGCTTGTCGCACTCTGCGATTGCTGCATCAACATTTTTGTTTGCAAGGTGAAACTGTACTTTGCGTACAAACTCGCCAATAGAACCAGAACCAGTTGCTCTTCTAATCGTTAAGAAACGCTCAACAGAGAAAGTGATTACCATAAGAAAACATCCGATCAACAATGGAACGATAATACCACCTTCGTAAGCACGATTCCATGCCCCTTTAGGTCCTTTGTGCGATGGCCAGAATCCACCTTCAAGATCAGGCTTGGTGAAGCTATCCGGATTTCCCAAAATAAATCTCCAGATGCAATACCCTGCGATCAAACAAATGATCGGAGCTAAAATAGAGATTAAATTACCACTGCCTTTTGATTGAGCTGGCTTTGCAGCTGCATTTGGTTTTGTTTCAGCCATGACTTTCTTTTTTTGATTTAAAATTTCTGTTTTGGTAAATTATTTACAATTCTACTAAAATATTCTGTTAAAAAGATTAACTCTTCAAAGAAAATTTTAGTTGTGCGAGGCAAGTTAATAAATTAGATTAAAAAAAGAGCAGGTAATTTAAAAAATAATAAATATCTAATCCCACGCACATTTTCAACCAAAAAGGCATCCGAACCATCCATCAAAAATTTATGTTTTATCAAAAAAACAAGTTTATATTTATTCCCACTAAAATCAGAAAAATGATAAGAACTTTCATTATCAGAACTGCATTAGCTATGTCGATGTTGTTCTTGATTCAAGACCAAAACTTTGCTCAAAACAGACCGTCACGAGAACTGCCTCCTGGCGCTCCGTCAGCTCCAACCGCACCTGGCGCTGGCATGCAAGCTCCTCCAATGGCTGCACCCAAAACTGGACCTAAACCTTACAAAGAAGTGATAACGGCCAAAGCCAAATCTTCAAAAGGTTTATTCACCGTTCACAAAATAGAAGAAAAATATTTTTTCGAACTTGATGAGTCAATTTTTGGAAGAGAGATTATGGCAATCACCCGCTTCTCTAAAGTTGCAGGTGGTGGCGGCGTTTATGGTGGAGAACTCGCCAACCAACAAGTCCTGAAATTTGAAAAAGGACCTGAAAACAAAGTTTTTGTAAGAGTAGTTACCGTTATCAGCGTTGCTGATTCCTCCCAACCAATTTACAAAGCTGTTTCGAATTCTAACTTAGACCCAATTGCGGCTTCCTTCGACATCAAATCATTGGGAAAAGATTCTTCAGGTGCTGTTATTGAGGTAACAGATTTCTTTAAGGGAGATAATCAAATTGTTTCCTTGAATTCATCTTCTAAAAGAAGGTTTAACCTTACTGCCATCATGAGCGATCGTTCTTATGTGGAAAGTATCAAAACCTTCCCTATCAACACTGAAGTGAAAACAGTAAAAACTTTCGGGGCCTCAGCCAGTGGAATGGGTGGCGCACCTTCTCCATTCCCTTCCGCTAGTTTACCTGCTGCGAATGCAGCCGGTGCTGTTACCTTAGAAACAAATACATCTTTCATCATTTTGCCTGTTCAACCTATGGCAAAAAGACTGAATGACCCAAGAGTTGGTTTCTTCGCTGACGATTATACACGTTACAGCGACGATCAACAAAAAGTAGAAAGCGAAGATTTCGTTGTTCGTTGGAAACTTGAACCTAAGAAAGAAGATGTGGAAAAATGGAAAAAAGGAACCTTGGTTGAACCAATAAAACCAATTGTTTACTACATCGATCCGGCTACTCCTAAAAAATGGAGATCATACCTGATTCAAGGAATCAACGATTGGCAAGCTGCTTTTGAAAAAGCTGGTTTTAAAAATGCCATCATTGGTAAAGAATGGCCTGAAAACGACAGCACTATGAGCCTTGAAGATGCTCGTTTTTCTGTACTTCGCTACTTCGCTTCCGATATCGCAAACGCTTATGGACCTAATGTTCATGATCCTCGCAGCGGAGAAATCATTGAAAGTCATATCGGCTGGTATCACAATGTGATGAGCCTTGTACACGATTGGTACTTTGTTCAAACAGCAGCAATCGATGCTGATGCGCGTAAAATGACATTCGATGATGACCTAATGGGAAACTTGATACGCTTTGTATCTTCTCATGAAGTTGGGCATACCCTCGGTCTTCGTCACAACATGGGATCTAGCAGCAAAACACCAGTTGAAAAATTACGCGATAAAACATGGGTTGAAGCAAATGGTCATACAGCTTCAATAATGGACTACGCTCGTTTCAATTATGTTGCTCAACCAGAAGACAATATTTCAAAAGTAGGTTTGTTCCCCCGCATTGGCGATTATGACAAATGGGCTATTGAGTGGGGTTATGGCTATGGTGCAGACGATCAAGAAGCTGATAAAAAACAGAGAAATAAGCTTTACAACGAAAGATTGGCTGCCAACCCTAGAATATGGTTTGGTACGTATGAGTATGGCAACATGTCTGACCCAAGAACCCAAAGTGAAGATCTTGGTGACAATGCCATGAAGGCCAGCGAATATGGCATCAAAAACTTGAAAAGGATTGTTGCGAAACTACCTGAGTGGACTAGTGAAGAGGCCAATCGCTTCAGCAATCTTTCTCAAATGTATGGCCAGGTTGTTGGACAATTCAACCGCTATATCGGACACGTAAGCCGCAACATTGGTGGATACTACGAAACACCAAAAAGTGTTGAACAAGCCGGTGAAGTTTTTGAAGTAACACCAAAAGCAATGCAAAAAGATGCAGTTGCCTTCCTGAACAAACAAGTATTTGAAACACCATCTTGGATGTTAGACAGCAAAATCTTAGACAAGATTAGCAGTCCAACCGCAAACCAATTGAGTTCTATCCAGGACAATACACTTGGAAACGTACTTTCAGCTTCACGCTTGAGCAGAATGGTAACTTCCTCTAACAGATTCCAAAACAGCTATAACATTGATGAATTGTTTGCTGATTTGAAGAAAGGCATTTGGAGTGAATTGTCTACCAAAAAATCTATTGATGGATACCGTAGAAACCTACAAAAAAGCTATGTTGAAAGAATGACCGGAATGTTGGCTTCTGCTGGAAGCGGCATCAGCATCAGCATGGGCGGAGCTATCGGCATGGGTCCTGATCCTAAAAAGACTGATATCAATTCTGTAGTTAGGGCTCACCTAATTTCGTTGAGAAACGAAATCAATGCGGCTACACCATCTTTTACTGACAACATGAGCAAATACCATTTGCAGGATGTTTCTGACAGGATTAAGCGTGCACTTGACCCGAAATAATTCATGAAGAATGAAGAATGAAAAATGAAGAATGAAAAATTCTTCTAACGTCAAAAGCCTCCAATATTGGGGGCTTTTGACGTTTTGGAATCAAAGATTCTCTACATTCAATAACCTGGGGTTGAAACCCCAGGCTATTGATAAATACATGAAAAATTCCTCATACTATTTCAATGAAGATGAGAGAACCTCACCAAAATAAAAATCCCCATACTCTTCGAGAGTCGGGGATTAACAGGAAAATGGAACAACCACCCTTTGATTTTGCTATGTCAATCACAGGATGGCTGTTCCATTTTTCATTCTTCATTTTTCATTCTTCATTTTTATTCATATCTCAACGCCACGATTGGATCAAGCTTTGCAGCTTTCATCGCTGGATAAAGCCCTGCTGCCAAACCTACAGCTGAACATATCAAAATACCGATTGTTATGATTGACCAGGGTATAAAAAATGGTGTATCCATGAGGCTTCCAACAACATTTCCAATCACAACCCCCAAGAAAATCCCAATAACAGCACCCATTAAACTGATTAAAGTAGATTCAAATAAAAACTGAGCCCTAATGGCATTCTTTTTTCCTCCTAGAGCTTTAATCAATCCTACTTCTTTCGTTCGCTCCGTTACGGCAACCAACATAATATTCATCAAACCAATGGCAGCTCCAATCAACGTTATGAAACCAATTGCTCCTGCTGCTGCAGAGATGGTTCCTAAAAGTTTAATGAAAGTTTCGGCAATGCTGTCACTCTTGTCAACATAAAAGTTATTCTCTTCCGTTACTGTAAGCCCTCGCACAATCCTAAACACACCTTCTGCCTCACCAATCGCGGTTGGCAAGGTATTCACGTCATTCACCATTACTGCCAAAGAGAAAGACTGCCCCTTATTTGCGAAAGTTTGCCTAACATTGGTGTACGTGGAAAACACAACATTGTCAGCCTGCAAAAAAGAACTGGATCCCTTTTCTTTGGTGATTCCTATGACACGGTATTTGTTAGGCCCAACCCTGATCACTTGATCAAGTGCCCTGTCATACCTAGATCCAAACAATTTAAACGCTACGTCTTTCCCAATAATGCAAATATCTTGGCCACTCTCCACTTCCCCCTTGCTGAAATTTCTTCCATACGCAACTTCATAGCCGTTCAATTTTAAGTAATTTTCATCTCCCCCATTGATCGTAACGTTCGGGTTGGTTTTTTTATTTTCGTAGGTAACTATCATGTTACGACCACCGTTAATCCCGATGCTTACACTGGCAGGATATTTGTATAAATCCTTGAAAAGCTTGGCTTGATGATAGGTGATGATTCTGCCGGTATTCGACTTCTTAACTTTTCTTGTACTGTTGGTTTTGGATTGGGTAACATCCCCTCCACCCATAGAAAAACGACGCTCTCTAAAACGTATGCTAAAGGCATTGGCTCCCATTGTTGAGAAACTCTCCCTTAGACTGCTGTTCATCGCTTCTATGGCCGTTATAATGCCTACAAGAGCCATTATGCCAAATGCAATGATGGCTACGGTGATACCAGTTCTGAGCTTGTTTCCTTTGATAGTTCTCCAGGCTAATATAAAGTTATCCGTCATTTTCATAACGTAAAAGTACTGAAAGCCTAAATCACTCCATAAAAAGTTTGATGAACGGAATGAATATTTTGTTTTCTGATACTAAAATCAGATGTTTAGAAAAGATAATAACCAATCTGGATGTATCCCCAATAGTATGATTATTGCTGCATTTGCCAACATGATAAGCTCAAACGACTTAGTGAATTTTATCTCTTCATGATGAACCCCTTCCTTGAAATACATGGCTTGGATAACCCTGAAATAATAAAACACACTCACAGCAGCACATAAAATGGCAACAATTACCAACCAAAGCATGTTCCCGATTTTTATGACTCCCAACAACATGTAATACTTTGCAAAAAAACCTGCAGTCAACGGAATACCCGCTAATGACAAAATACAAACAAGCATCGCTAAACCAACCATTGGATATTTCTTTGCAAAACCATTGAAGGCCTCAATAGAATGATCCTTGAATTTTGCCAACACTGCAAAAATTCCAAGTGTCGCCAACGTGTATGCAGCAAAATAAAGTATCAAACCCTGTTTTGCATAATAATTCATCGCAAATACACCCAACAACATAAATCCAGCCTGCGCAATAGAAGAATAGCTAAGCATGCGCTTGATGCTTTGTTGAAAAACCGCAGTGACATTACCTATCACCAACGTAAGTACTGCAATAACGGAGACCAAAATGGACCAATCCGCGTGCATCTTTCCAAAAGCACTTTCAAACAATTTAAAGAATGCAAAAAAACCGGCAGACTTAACTATTGTTGCCATGAAGGATGTAAACACTGTTGGCGTTCCATCATATACATCCGGCGTCCAAAAATGAAATGGTGCTGCGGATACCTTGAATGACATGGAAGACAATAACAACACCATTCCAATGGCCATCATTGGTGACATCCCACCCAATCCAAAACTGAATCCCTCCAAATAAAAAGTTCCTGCATCTCCATATAAAAAGGCAATACCCATCAACATAAGTCCAGTTGAAAATGCACCCATTAGAAAATATTTCAACGCAGCTTCATTACTTTTCAAATTTGATTTCTCACTTCCTGCAAGAATATAAAGTGGTATTGAAATGATTTCTATTCCAAGGAACAACATCAACAAAGAATTGAAACCTGCAATGATTGATATCCCTGTTTGGATGAAAAAAATCAAGGCATACAAATCTGCTGTATTCTTTCCAAACTTTGCGATTTCTGAACCCGACAACAGAAAATATACAAGGGTGCAAATAAGAATCACCATGTTAAAAACCAATCCGAATGAATTGTATTTAAGCATTCCTTTTGTGTCAATAGCAAAAAAAGAAAAGCCCATGTAATCAAGCCAGCTTGCCACCAAAATCAACAAAATACCAGCGATGGCTACATAAGTGGGAGTATTTTTATTTTTTGAAATAAATCCCGTGTACATCATCAGCACACCCCATAAAGCAGAAAGAATAATTGCGTTCATAACTCCGTTGATATTTTAAAGCATGCTGTACCTATTCAGTACAATGCCTGTTGTTTCGTGGATCATTTTAAAAACCGGTGATGGATAAATACCCGCTACAAAAATTAGTATGGTAAGCACACAAAATACAAATACGTGTGCTTTACTGATATCCTGAAAATTTTCTGTGGAGGATACTGACTCCCCGTAGAAAACATTCTTAATCATGTTTAACGTGTAGACTGCAGACAAGATGATGCTCAATCCAGCCACTGCAGTGATCCATGGATTGAACTGATACAGTCCATTGAATATCATGAACTCCCCAATAAATGCATTTGTTAGCGGCAAAGCAATATTGGCCATTGCAGCTATCACAAAAAAGACTGAAAGTATAGGTGCTTTTTGCGCGATACCGCCCAATTGTGAAATTTTTGTAATGCCCGTCTGACGCTCTATGAGTTCAGCAGCAATCCACAACGCTACAATGTTTATTCCGTGGTTAAACATCTGCAAAACCACGCCTTGCATGGCTACATCTTTCAATGAAAACAGTCCTGCTGCCATCAAACCGATGTGTGCAATAGACGAATACGCGATCAATTTTTTTACATTGTCTTGGTAAATGGCTACCAACGAAGCATATACCATGCCTACCACAATCAATATGATGATACCCGTCTGTAACTCTTTTACTGCCAGAGGAAACAAGGGCAACAACCAACGGATGACACCAAACAATCCCATTTTTACCATCACACCACTCAGTATCATCGTAACTGGTGTAGGTGCTTGATCATACGCATCTGGCTGCCAAGTATGCAACGGAAATATTGGCATCTTTATGGCAAAAGCAACAAAGAATAAAAAGAACAACATTAATTGCTCGGGAGATGTGAGATTGATGTTGTAAAAATCAGCCAGGTTGAATGTTCCGGTTGGATTTTTAAGGTACATGTACAAAATCCCGATAAGCAAAAACAAAGAGCCTACAAAAGTGTAAATGAAGAACTTGAATGTGGCCTTGATTCTTTTTTCACCGCCCCAAATTGACGACAGAAAATAAACCGGTATCAGGGCAAGTTCCCAGAAGAAATAAAATGCCAATGCATCTGTTGCCATGAACACACCCATCAATCCGCATTGCGTGAGCATCATCAATCCAAAAAATGCACTTGAATTTTTGTATTGGTCTTTTTTAGTGATGAGGAGAACCAAAGGGAAAACAACTGCAGTAAGCAGGCACAAAAACCTCGTCAATCCATCAAGGATAAACGCAAAACTGCTTCCCAAGTCTGGTAACCATCTGTAACTCACTTGGTTTAACATCATGTACTCTTGTTTTGAGTAGACAAAGCTAAGGGTCACAACCAAGAGAGATAAAACAGAAGAAACCATTGCAATCATCTTGGCCGCACCTTCCTTTTTCATGAAAAAAGAAAGTATACCCCCTGCCAGAGGCAACCAGATTAATAAAGCAGGAAAATTATCAAATGCTGAGAACATATTGAATGCGTTTGATTAAAATTTCCAGAACAACTGGAAGATGAAAAATATTATGATAGAGACCACCATGATCAATACATAAGAACCTACTTGCCCGCTCTGAAGCAACCTCAATTGCCTTGCACTATATTGAACAGATCGACCAATTCCGTTTACAAAACCGTCAATTATTTTATTGTCTACAATCCTGCTTAAAAAAGAAGAAAGTACCTCAATTGGTTTTACAATAATGGCGTTATACAACTCATCAACATACCACTTGTTGGCCAACACTTTTGAAATCCCGCTGTCAGCATTTTCAGCCTCAGTTAAATTTGCATACTTTTTTGAGGCGATAAATATCATCAACAAAATCAACGCAATCAATCCTCCCATCAACGCCAACTCTGTGCTGTGCGTCAAATGTATTGCAGGATGCGTGATCTCTTGTGATGCAACAACAGGTGCTAAAAATTTACCCAGTATATGTGAATCTTCCATGAAAACAGCTGGAATGCCAACCAATCCACCGCCAATAGACAACGCAGCCAAAACAATCAACGGATACGTCATTGCCTTGGGTGATTCATGCAAATGGTGTTCCTGAGCTTCTGTACCCCTAAACTTTCCAGAGAAAGTTAAAAAGTAAAGCCTGAACATGTAAAAACTTGTCATCAAGGAAGTAGCCACACCCAATACATAAAAAATTGGTTTTTTCTCTAAGGCTGCCATCAAAATTTCATCTTTAGAAAAGAATCCTGAAAATGGAGGTATTCCTGATATTGCCAAACATGCAATCAAAAACGTTATGTGTGTAATCGGCAAGTATTTCCTCAATCCGCCCATCTTCATGACATCCTGTTCATGATGCATGGCATGGATCACACTTCCTGCTCCCAAGAACAACAATGCCTTGAAAAATGCATGTGTCATTACATGGAAGATGCCCGCAGTATAGGCACCTACCCCTAGCGCCAAGAACATTAAACCGAGTTGACTCACGGTAGAATATGCCAAGACTTTTTTAATATCGTTTTGTTTCAATGCGATGGTTGCGGCCAATAGAGCGGTTGCAATTCCTATCATCGCTACGACATCTTGCGTATGAGGTGCAAGTGAATACATTGCATTGCTCCTGGCGATCATGTAAATACCTGCAGTTACCATTGTTGCGGCATGGATCAACGCAGAAACGGGTGTTGGACCAGCCATGGCATCTGGAAGCCATGTGTACAAAGGGATTTGCGCTGATTTTCCCATCGCACCTACAAACAACAACAAGGTGATGCAAGTGATTACATATACGGGAGCGGAGGCTACTTTAGGGAATAACTCCAAGTATGAAATTGTTCCGAATTGTGACAGCATCCAAAAGATGGCCAATAAAAAACCAAGGTCACCAATCCTATTCATTACAAATGCTTTCTTCGCAGCATTGTTATAGTCCTTGTTCTTGAACCAATATCCTATCAACAAATAGGAACATAGTCCAACCCCTTCCCAACCAATAAACATCACCACAAAGTTCGCACCCAACACCAAAAGCAACATCGAGAAAACGAACAAGTTGAGGTATGCAAAATAGCGGGCATAATGAGGTACCGTTTCATCATGCATATAAGCAGATGAATAAATGTGGATGAGTGATCCTATCCCTGTGATGATCAGAAGAAACAACACACTCAATTGATCTACCTGAAAAGCAAACTTGATATCAAGTCCTGCTGTTTTAATAAAATCAAAATAAACAATTACCTGAGTGGTAAAATCTGGTGAAGAGACCTCCTTGAAAAGCAACAGACTCGTTATAAAGGAAGCAATCAAAACACCACATCCTACCATGATAACAGCAGTGCGTGACAAGAAATTCCTTCCAAGTCCGTTGATCAAAAAACCGATCAAGGGCAGCAATGGAATCAAAAAAACAAATTTACTCATATCAACAATTAAGAAATATCAAAAAAATTAAACCCCAATCATCCTATCTCATCAATGCTTCAACCTGTTCAAAAAGTTTATGTCCACAGAGTGTATATTCCTGTATAACATCACAATGATAGCCAAGCCAACAGTAACTTCTGCGGCAGCTACAACCATGATAAAAAACACGAAAAGCTGGGCTTCAGTTCCTACGGTAGTGGCATGGTTTAGTGCGTATGCTTTTAAATGGTGCATTTTGGAAAATGCCACCAACAATAAATTCACCGCGTTCAGCATCAACTCAATGCACATGAAAATGATGATTGCATTGCGCCTTGTCAACACACCTACAATGCCTATGGCAAAGAGTGCAACTGATAAAAATATATAATAATTTATGGGCATAAAATCTTGTTTCTGGTTATGAATGGGTTGTGGTACTTTCTTTTTTTCCAAGAATCACGGCTCCTACCATGGCACTTAAAAATAATACACTGCTGATTTCAAACGGAACAACATAATCCGTAAACAATACCTTTCCCAGGTTTTTAATCAGTCCTATGTTTGCCTCTGCTGTAAACATGCCTGTTACCTTTGCCGTATTGTCTTTCAACGCTGAAACCAAGATCAGCATCAAGCTTCCCCCTGATAAGGCAGCGGCAATCCTCAACCAATTGCTTTTTTGTGGTTCACTCTCTGTATTCATGTTCATCAACATAATCACAAAAAGAAACAACACCATGATGGCTCCTGCATAAACAATGAGGTTTACGATGGCAAGAAACTGGGCATTCATCACAATATAATGACCAGATATGGCAAAAAATACAACTATCAGCCACAATACACTGTGTACAGGGTTTTTACTGAAAACCACCATCAACGCGCCAAACAGCGCCAATGCGGAGAGAAACCAAAAAAGTATTTCTATGATCGTCATAATCAGTGCTTATTTTTTTATTTGTGCTTCACGGAGTCCTCTTGCTGCTTCGTAGGCTTCCTTGTTGGTAGCTGGATTGGGTATCAACAGTTCATCTTTTGAATAGATGAAACCTTCTCTCGTGAAGTTTGATGGTGCAAAAGTTTCAGACATGTAAATGGCATCCTTTGGACAAGCCTCTTCGCAGAGTCCACAAAATATGCACCTCAACATATTAATTTCATACTTCGCAGCATATTTCTCCTCACGGTAAAGATGCTCCTCGTTTTTTTGCCTCTCTGCAGCTTCCATGGTGATGGCTTCGGCTGGACAAGCAACGGCACACAATCCACACGCTGTACAATTTTCCCTGCCTTCCTCATCCCGGTTCAACACATGCAATCCCCTGAAAACTGGACTGAACGGCCTTTTTTCTTCAGGATAGCTGATGGTAGCTTTCTTTTTGAATATATGTGCAAATGTAATGGCCATGCCTTTGAAAATGTTAGGCAAGTACAAACGCTCCATGAAATTCAAGGGCGTTTGCTCCAATACTTTTGACCTGTTTGTTAATGAAGCCATACTTTATTTATTAAGCCAAAGGATTACAATGGCAGTGATCAACATATTTGCAAGTGCCAATGGAATTAGTTTCTTCCATCCAAGATCCATCAATTGGTCATACCTGAACCTTGGAATCGTCCAACGCACCCACATAAACAAGAATAAAAAGAATACAATTTTAGCGAGCAATGCTGCGAATCCAAGCACCGCTACTATATTTCCTCCCCAGCTTGCAGCCAAGGTTGTTTCGTTTACAAAAGGTATGTCATATCCACCAAAGAACAGTGTTGATACCACAGCACTGGAGATGAACATGTTGATGTATTCAGAGAAAAGATAAAACCCGAGTTTCATGGAAGAATACTCTTGGTGATATCCAAAATTCAATTCATTTTCTGCTTCTGGAAGATCGAATGGCGTTCTGTTACATTCTGCAAAAACACAAATCAAGAAGATCATGAATCCAAGCGGCTGATACAAAATGTTCCATCCCAAAAATCCACCCCAACCGCCGCTCATCTGCTGCTCCACGATTGTCTTCATGCTCAATGAGCCTGTTAACATGAGTAGAGCAATGAGAGACAATCCCATGGCTAGTTCATAAGAAATAATTTGTGATGCACCCCTAACCGCAGCAATCAACGAAAACTTGTTGTTTGAAGACCATCCACCAATCATGATTCCGTAAACGCCCAAACTCACCACGCCAAAAACATATAATACACCGATGTTGACATCCGCTATTTGTAGACTAACATCTCTTCCGAAAACATTGATGCTGCTGCCCCATGGGATAACAGCGCTTGTTAGCATGGCTGTCATCATCGCCAAGGCTGGACCTATTATGAACAATACCTTGTTTGATGTTAATGGAATGATTTCCTCTTTGAAAAACAATTTCAATCCATCTGCCAATGGTTGAAACAAGCCAAAGGGGCCTGCACGATTCGGTCCTAGCCTGTCCTGCATAACCGCTGCCACTTTTCTTTCAGCATAAGTCGTGTACATGGCTATGACAAGAGAAAATGTTATGATTCCTCCAATGAGTAGCAATTTCTCCAAGAACAATGAAAAATCTATTTGTAAAAGTTCCATGCCGACTAGATTTTTTGGGTTGGATGATTGAATACGTCGCCTGTTGCCGGACCATTTATGGCACTTAAATCCACACTGGGATCATTTACTTCACTTACACTGTGAATATCCATCAATAGCTTGGGATTTCTTCCGCCATGTACCGCAGAAAAAATCTCTTTTGGTTTTTGGATGTTTTCATAATGACCTTGAGAAATGACAGAATGCCTGCTCACATGGGTTGGACCTTCTATCACCCAATCAGATGCGTGTTTCTTTTCAAAACGACATTCATTGCATATCCACTCCTCCACTTCTCCCCACTGGTCTTTTCTGGCTGTTACTCGAAGTACTTCTTCGCCACGCTGCCATAAAGTAACCTTGCCTGAACAACATTTGCAATCACGGTGGGCATTAACAGGCTTGGTAAACCAAACACGGTTTTTGAACCTGAAGGTTTTGTCGGTAAGGGCACCTACTGGACAAACATCAATTACATTACCGATGAAATCATTGTCGAGCGACTTCTCAATATGTGTTGCAATCTCTGAATGATCACCCCTGCTTAAAATACCATGAACACGTTTGTTTGTAAGCTGATCAGCCGTAAATACGCACCTGTAACAAAGAATACAGCGTGTCATGTGCAACTGAATATAAGGACCTAAATCAACTTTATCGAATGTTCTGCGCTTGAATTCGTAACGAGTACCCTGCTTTCCATGCTCATAGCCAAGGTCTTGCAAATGACACTCACCTGCTTGGTCACAAATTGGACAATCAAGTGGGTGGTTCAACAAGAGGAATTCAACAACCCCATTCCTTGCATCTTCAACTTTGGGGCTGGTCATGTTTTTAACTTCCATGCCATCCATCACGCCTGTTCTGCAACTGGCAACGAGTTTGGGCATAGGACGAGGATCTGCTTCACTGCCCTTGCTGACTTCAACAAGACAAGTACGGCATTTACCGCCACTGCCCTGAAGCTTGCTGTAGTAGCACATTGCAGGAGGAACAACATCTCCTCCAATCATTCTGGCAGCTTGCAGAATGCTGGTACCAACTGGCACATCAATGCTGATGTTGTCGATGGTAACTTTTATTTTTTTGACTTCTTCCGCCATATATTTTATTTAACGGGCAGGGCCCTTTGTCTTTTCTTTTTACGAAACGATGCTCAATTCCTTGGCATAGTTAGCCAATCCATAGTTTTGCTTTTGGCTAAGCTCCGGATTGTTTACATGCCATTCAAACTCATCCCTGAAGTGACGAATCGCAGCAGCCACAGGCCATGCAGCAGCGTCACCAAGTGGACAAATTGTATTGCCTTCTATCTTTCTTTGGATATCCCACAACAAATCAATGTCGCTCATCACCCCTTTGCCATTTTCTATTTTGTTGAGGATTTTTTCCATCCAACCTGTACCTTCCCTGCAAGGAGAACATTGTCCACAGCTTTCGTGTCTGTAGAAACGTGCAAGAGACATTGTGTGACGAACAATACATTGGTCTTCATCCAACACAATAAACCCACCAGAACCCATCATTGAACCTGTTGCAAATCCGCCATCAGAAAGACTTTCGTAGTTCATGTAACGGGTTTCACCTTTGGCTGTTTTCAACAACAGATTGGCAGGTAGAATCGGCACTGATGAACCACCAGGGATACAAGCTTTGAGCTTTTTCCCATTGGGTATACCACCGCAATATTCATCACTGAAAATAAACTCTTCAACAGAGATGGTCATGTCAATTTCATACACACCAGGCTTGTTGATGTTGCCGCAAGCCGACAGAAGTTTTGTTCCTGTAGATCTTCCAACGCCAATCTTCGCATATTCTTCGCCACCCATGTTCATGATTGGAACAATGGCTGCAAGCGTTTCAACGTTGTTGACCACAGTTGGACAATCCCACAAACCTTTGATGGCAGGGAAAGGTGGTTTAATCCTTGGATTGCCTCTTTTCCCTTCAAGAGATTCAATCAAGGCAGTTTCTTCACCGCAGATATATGCACCAGCACCGCGTTGAACATATATTTCACAATCAAAGCCAGTGCCTAAAATATTTTTACCGAGGAAGCCGTTTTGCTTGGCTTCTCCAATTGCCTGCTCGAGTATATCGACAATCCACGCATATTCACCGCGGATGTATATGTATGTTCTGTTGCTACCCAACGCATAGGAGGAAACTATAAGTCCTTCAATAAGCAAGTGAGGAATAAATTCCATCAAGTACCTGTCCTTGAAAGTGCCGGGCTCAGATTCGTCAGCATTGCAAACAAGATAGCGAGGAACGCCTTCAGGTTTTGCCAAGAAACTCCATTTCATGCCTGTTGGAAAACCTGCTCCACCCCTGCCTCGAAGTCCACTTTTCTTGACTTCTTCCACAATCGCAGCAGGTTCCATTTTCAGTGCTTTTTCAACTGAACGGTAACCGCCTTCGCGCCTGTAAACATCGTAGAAACGAATTCCTTCAACGTGTGCCTTTTCTAATAATACTTTTTTTGCCATGTTGCTGTATGCTTTGCTGGTCTTCTTATTGTTTATTTCTGCACTCTTCTACAATCTCATCGATTTTTGCTTCGGTTAAGTGTTCCCTGTAATGCTTTCCAAATTGCATCAAAGGAGCGTAACCGCAAGCACCTAAACATTCAACTGTTTTCAAGGTAAACATGCCATCAGATGTTGTATCACCAACACCTATATGTAGTTTTGTTTTGATATAGTCGATTATTTTATCACTTCCGTTGAGCATGCATGGACCAGTCTGACAAACCTCAAAAACATGTTTACCCACGGGTTGTAAATTGTACATGCTGTAGAAGGTAGCAACTTCATAAGCTTCAATAGGCTCAATGCCAAGTAATGAAGCAACGTAATCCATTGATTCAGGACTCAACCAACCACCGAATTCTTCCTGTGCCAAATGAAGCAAGGGAATCAGCGCACTCTTCTGCTTTCCTTCAGGATAGCGGTTGATGATTGTCTGTACTTCTTGTAATTTATTTTCTGAAAACTTCACCATTGTTATCTTTTATGTCTGGTTTTATGCGTCCATTTCACCTGCAATCAAATTAAGGCTGCTCAATGTTACGATAGCATCGCTTAGCATTGTGTTTTTAACAATCTCAGCATACGCTTGATAGTAAATAAAGCAAGGCCTGCGGAAATGAAGCCTGAATGGCGCCCTTCCACCGTCACTGATCAAATAAAATCCAAGCTCTCCATTTCCACCTTCAACCGATTGATACACTTCACCAACTGGAATGTCTGTTTCACCCATCACTATTTTGAAGTGGTAGATGAGGGCTTCCATTTTTGTGTAAACATCCGCTTTTGCTGGAAGATAGTACTCAGGGGCATCTGCGTGATAAACATCCGCTTCAGTTCCCTTGAACGCTTGAACCTTTTCGTATGCTTGTTTGATGATGCTCAACGATTCCCATATTTCTCCATTGCGTACCATGAATCGATCGTAGTTATCTCCAGTTGTACCAACTGGGATGATGAAATCGAAGTCTTCGTAAGATGAATATGGAGAATGTACACGCACATCATAATCTATCCCTGCTGCACGTAAGTTAGGACCTGTGAAACTGTAATTCAAGGCACGTTCTGCAGATATGGCTCCAGTACCGCGTGTTCTTTCCACAAATATTCTGTTGCGGTTGAACAAGTTTTCAAACTCCTTCCAAACACCAGGAAACTCATTGAGGAATTTTTCAATTTTCTCGAAAGCAGCATTGGAGAAATTTCTTTCGAAACCACCGATTCGTCCCATGTTGGTGGTTAACCTAGATCCACAAACTTCCTCATAGATCTCATAAGCCAACTCGCGGTATTGCATTACATAAAGGAATCCTGTGTATGCACCGGTATCAACTCCCACAATAGAGTTGCAAATAAGGTGATCGGTGATACGGGCCAACTCCATGATGATTACCCTGAGGTAATCAACACGCTTTGGGGTTTTTACACCCAATAATTTTTCGCAGGTCAAATGCCATCCCATGTTGTTGATGGGGGAAGAACAATAATTTAGCCTGTCTGTAAGGGTGGTGATTTGATAAAGCGGACGGCGCTCAGCAATCTTTTCAAATGCCCTGTGGATGTAGCCTACAGTGGATTCGGTTTTGATGATGCGCTCGCCATCCATCTCCAAAATATTTTGGAACACACCATGTGTGGCTGGATGGGTTGGTCCCAAATTGAGCCTGGTCGTTTGCTTTTCAATCGAACCTTCTGGTAAATTAATATTTATTTGCTCCTGCATAGTTTATCTTAAATGAAGCTTTGATGCTTCCTGTGATCAATTTATCTTCCAAACATTTCATCGTCTTTGTCGATGCGTGTCTGGTCTTCCAACGGAAATTCTTTTCTTAATGGGAAATAATCCATCTCATCAACATTCAACACCCTTCTCAAATCCGGATGGCCAACAAAATTCACGCCATAGAAATCATAGGTCTCACGCTCCATCCAATTCGCTCCGCTGTACAGTCCAGTTGCGGTAAACACATCTGGTTTTTCAATCGGTGCAAAAACCTTCATCCTCATCCTTACGTTTTCAACCAAGTTGTGAAGGTGGTAAACCACAGAAAGCTCTTCTCCCTTCCTGTCAGGAAAATGAACCCCTGTTAAGTCAGTCAGAAACTGA
>JBILHX010000138.1:0-7659 GCA_044350285.1 Chitinophagaceae bacterium
ATCTGGCAAGCAGGGGCAATTTTTCTCCCAGTAAAAAGTGTTGGTGTGATGGGTGATGAAAGAACCTATGAATATGTTATTGCTTTGCGTGCAGTGTCTTCTTTAGATGGTATGACTGCAGATTGGGTACATATACCATACGAGATTTTAGCCGATATCAGCAATAAGATAATTAATCGTGTAAAAGGGATTAACAGAGTGGTATACGATATCAGCTCTAAGCCCCCTGCAACCATAGAATGGGAATAAAATGAAATTAGGCCAATCCATAATATTGCTTTTTGTATTATTCTGCAACAGTTTGAGTGCGAATAGTAAAATGAAGGAGCAATTGCCACCGTTTAAAAAAGAATACAAGGTGGTGCTCATGTTGCCTTTTTGTATCGGCATGCCCGATAAATGGAAGGTAAGAGACATTATGGCCGAATACTATGAAGGGGTTGAAATGGCTATTGCAGATTTAGAATCTCAAGGTCTAAAAATGCAATTAACCGTTCTTGATACCAAAATGGACAGTTTGGAAGTTATTCGATTACTTCAAAACCCTGAACTTCAAAAAATTGATTTAATGATTGGTCCAGTTTATGACAATGAATTGTTTGAAGTTGAAAAATTTTGCGCCATTTATAAGATACCTCTTGTTTCACCTTTACGATACTACCCAAACACATTAGGAACTGAATTTCCGTTAATTAATTGCAATACAGTTGACAGTTTACAATATTATTATACGGGAAAGCATGCAGCCTCTGCATTCAAAAAATTTCAGGTTGTGGTGGTTGATGACGCACTTAAAAACACAAGAACATTTGCGGCAAGAAATTTCAAGAAAGGATACGAACTGGCTTCTGGGTTAAAGTGTCAAGTTATTGATGGAAAAACGTTTACAATAGAGTCAGTTTGGAATAAGAAGGACTCTTTAATGGTTTTTTACACAGGTAGAAGTGCAAGTAGTTGTAGCCAAGGAATCTCTGCAAAGAATAATCCTAAATGCATAGTCGTTGGCCCTACAGACTGGTTAGATTTTGATAGAGTTAGCTATAATTCATTAAATGGATTGTATTTTTACGGTACATACAGCGTGCCTTATAATGACACAATCTACAAAGACTTTCGCAAAGAATACCGTTTGAAATACGGCGGCGATCCTGACCGTTATACATTTATTGGTTACGACCAGTTTTCGTTTTTCGGAATGGCACTTATGGCCTTTGACAGCGACTTTTATAAAAATATCTTAAATAAAGAATTTAACTATACCCACCGTACATTTCATTTTGTTCAAAGGGGTAATTTAATTGAAAATGCTGGGTTGAATTTGTTTTATTACGAAAATTATAATTTTTACAAAGCATTTTGGAGATACTAAAACCATTCCGACTGGCCGTAGTTGCAGATATTTTGTCAAAATATCAATACGATCAGCCTTTTCAATACTACTTTGCCAACCTTTGCAAACAAAATAGATCTTGGGGTAGTAAGGACCGGAAAATATACAAGAATTTATGTTTTGCCTATTTTAGAATGGGTTATTCGCTTGACAGCGAGAGTGATTTGCAAAGTAAAATACAAAAGTCAATTTCAATTGCTGACGGAACTCTGCAGTTGCCAAAAGCAAAAGAAATTTTTCCTTTCCAAGACAAAATAAGTCAACTGCTTAATTTTGAGGATTGGGTAAATGGTCTTCAATTTCAAAAGCCTTTATATTTGATTTTAAGACGTGGTTCTGAATCCTTGGTCTATAATTTTCTGAAGCAAAATCAGATTCAATATGAACAAGTTTCAGATTTTAGTCTTAAATTAGATGCAGATAGCAAGTGCAACCATATTTTGGAACACGGTTGGGCTTGGACTATGGATTTTGCTTCACAAAAAGCAGCCGATTTTGTTGAAATCGAAGAAGATGACTTGGTTTGGGACGCCTGCAGTGGTGCGGGAGGGAAGTCTATTTATATTTCAAACAAATTTATAAAGCCATTTCAGTTAACATGCAGCGACAAAAGGTTTACGATTTTAGAAAATTTAAAATCCCGCTTTAAAACCCTTGGTTTACGAGTACCTCAAATCGAATTGTGTGATTTATTGGATGTATTTCAACTAAAGACAAAATATGATAAAGTGATATTGGATGTACCGTGTTCAGGCAGTGGAACTTGGGGTCGATCTCCTGAGAACATCCTTGGTTTTGAAATTTCTAAAATAGATTATTTTTCAAAATTACAGCAAAAAATTGCTGGCAATGCAGTTAAAAACTTAAAAACTGATGGAACCTTGTATTATATGACTTGTTCAGTTTTTGCCTCAGAAAATGAAAAAAATGTAGATTACTTAGTGCAAAATCTTGGATTAAGAGTGGAATCAATGCAATATACTTTTGCGTCTAACAATGAATCAGATACCTTGTTCATTGCTGTGTTAAAAAAGCTTTAAGCAAAGCAATTCGTAGGTTATCTGTTTATTAAAAGTGCGATGAAACGGAGGCCAAAAATTGCATCAAAATTCGATTTTTGTGAAATTTCATGCAATCCAAAGGAATTTGCCTATGCTATCCTATATTTGCAAGACCTGAAAAATAGAAATCTTGATATTGAGCAAGGCCTATCAGCATAGCGAGCGTGTCGTAAGTAATTTCTGACTTAGATAACAATTCAAAGCATTTCAGTTGCGAATCGGGTATAGTTTATTAATATTAAAATGTGTGGAATCGTTGGTATAATTGGTTTAAATAAAGAAGTTTCAAGTTCTAAAATTCATGATATGAATAAGAGAATTGAACACCGAGGTCCGGATGCAGAAGGTTTTTTCATTGAAGATGGAATTGCACTTGGACACAGAAGATTGTCTATTATTGATTTAAGTTCTGGTGCCAATCAACCGCTTTTTGATCACAGTAACCGCTATGTAATCGTATTCAATGGTGAGATTTACAATTACCAAGATGTAAAATCAGAATTAGACTACAATTGGAGTTCCAATTCTGATACTGAAGTCATCTTGGCTGCCTACATCAAATGGGGTAAGGCTTGTTTGGAAAAACTCAATGGCATGTTTGCTTTTGCAATATGGGATAAAGTAGAACAAGAACTTTTTATTGCCAGAGATCGATTGGGGGTAAAACCATTATACTATGGTTTTGTCAACGGTGTTTTTGTATTTGCCTCTGAAATTAGAAGCATTCTAGCCTCTGAAATTTTAGAAGCTAAAATAGATGAAAATAATTTATCTGAATATTTGCGTTTCCTTTCTATTGCGACGCCCAAAACTTTAATAAAAGATTTATTTCAACTTTGTCCTGGCCACTATTTAATTTTAAAGCATAATGGTTTTTCAATTCAAAGGTATTGGAGCTTGTTGGATAAGCCTGTGCCTAATTTATCAAACCGTCAGGAGGTTTTAAAAGCTTGCAAATCGAATTTTGTGGATGCGGTTAAAAGCAGGATGGTTGCGGATGTAAAAGTTGGTGCCTTTCTTTCTGGAGGGATAGATTCATCGGCGGTTGTTGCAGTAATGGCTGGATTGAGCAAAGATCCAATTGATACGTTTTCAATTGTTTTTGATGAGAAGCAATACGATGAATCTGAGTATTCTCAATTCGTCGCAAATAAGTACAAAACCAATCACCAGGCTTTTTTAATGAAGCCCGCTGACTTAATTCCCAACTTAGATCCATTTTTTAAATCTATGGACAATCCTACTGTAGATGGAATAAATACCTATATGATATCTCAATTGGTTGCTAAAACCGGCATCAAAGTCGTTTTGACTGGTATTGGTGGTGATGAGCTATTTGCGGGATATGTGGGCTTTGAAAGATGGAAATCTTTTCAGAAATTTTCATGGGTATTTAAGGTTCCTATTTTCAAGCCGTTGCTTTCAGTAATTAATACTGTGAAGAAATCGAGGGCAAGTTTGAAACTTTCTGATATGTTTGATTCGTCAAGTGCAGATTTGTCGGCTTTTTATGCCAACAGCCGAAGTGTGTATTTCAAAAATGAATTAAATTATTTGTTAGAAAAACCTATCCTTAAAAATGATTCTTGGTTGGATTTAAATCAAACAAAAAAATTCCCAGTTTTAAGCCAATATTCGATTGCCGAACTGAGTCATTATACCTTGGATGTCTTAATGAAAGACACAGATCAGATGAGCATGGCTTGGGCCTTAGAAGTAAGAGAGCCGTTTTTTGATTATAAATTGATTGAGTTTGTTTTAAAACTAGACGATAAAAATAAATTTAAAAAGGGCAGTCCCAAACATTTATTTGTTGAAGCTTTGGGTGATTTGTTGCCACCTGAAATTGTGAATAGAACCAAAAAAGGTTTTACCTTTCCTTGGAACTTTTGGTTGCGCAATGAACTAAAACCATACTGTGAGGAGGCTTTAGATTCTTTGTCGAAAAGACAACTATTCAAACCCGAAGGCATTCAATACTTATGGCATTCTTTTTTGAACAATAAGCAGGCTCTTACGTGGCTGCATATTTGGGGATTAGTCGTTTTGGAGAAATGGATGACTGAAAATAATATTAAAAACTAATTTTCTCTAAAATACTTTGTGTAGTTAATTCAATGGATCCTATAAAGGGCATAGTTTGACGAGTTATGAGGCGTTATGAGCCTTAATGAATTAGCGGCAAACCAATCAAGAAGGTATATCAGAATTCAACTTGTTTTAAAAATGAAACTTTGCCAATTTTGTATTTAGGCACTGGAAAATTTTCATTGTACTATATTTCAATTTTACTCCATGCCATCTTTATGAATTAAAAGTGAGCATTTCAATGATTGAAATGTTTTGCTTTTGTTTTTGTTACGATTTTGCAATAATTTAGTAACAACTGTTTTGTTTTAAAGTGTTTTTTAAACTCTTACATTTTTTTATGTTTAATAAAAAGATAGAAGTGATAGTATCGAATAGATTTTTGTTGTTTGTTTTTTTGATAACTTGTTTATTTATGGACCATAATAATTTTACAATCTGCATTATGAAAAAATTAATTACAAATTTAAAAATGCTAAAGCTTATGCTTGTAGCTTACAGCTAAGCGCAGTAGGACTTGATGCGAATGCTCAAAGTACGTATAATGTCAACAACCAAACTTTGGCTTTTCTTGCAGCCAATAAAATTCATAAAGTTGGAACAGTTGGATCTTCTGCAGGAAGTAAGACTTTATACACCAATGTAATTACCATCGGATCTCAACAAATCGATTGTATTGTTAAAACGGTGAGCATAAGTAATGGTTCGTTTTCTTTGCCTTAGAGTCCTTCTAGCGGCACAATTCTTTTTGATTATAGTGCAAATTCAGGTTCTGGGATGAGCGCTAATTAAGATAGTTTTTTTTCGCCTACTATAAATTGGAATTCTGGTGGCGGGAAACTTAGATTCAATTTTCAATTTATTGCAGGTGCTTCCTACAACAACTCAACAAACTCAGGAACCAATGTTATACTTCAAAATATATTTGTGAATACCTGCGATATTGATGGAAATGGCGGTACTGGTTCAAATCAATTTAATGAATTCGGAGGTTTTTCAAACACCTTTTATGAGTAATCTTGTTAAATTTGAAGTAAACATTATTGTGCCTTTGCCTTTGGAATTTATCGATTTTAAGGCTTACAAAAAGCAAGGTTTATCGATTTTGACATGGAAGTTTGCTGAAAATTACGATGCGGATTCTTATACAAAACAAGGTTCTGCGGACGCTAAGGCTTTCTGCACAATAAACAGCCTTAAATCATCGAAAAAAGAACAAACCTTGGCTGAATACCGATTCATTATTCCAAGCAATATTAATGATAAGTTTTACCGCATTCTTGCCACTAAAATGGACGGTAGCATAGTTACATCTGCTGTTGTCTATTTGTATGAATCAAATTCAAATTCTAAAAGTTTCGCTTTTCCTAATCCTATAAACATCAATAAAACAGGCTTGAAAATTAATTCTTCAGAAGCTTTTGAAGGGCTAATCAATATTGTTGATGTGCATGGTAATTACTCTACTCTAAGTTAATTGAATCAATGTCTGAGATAATACATTTGGAGGGTTTTTCTTTACAAGCGGGCGTTTATTATATTCAACTACTGGATGAAGATGTCATTAACAAAGTTATCATCTTGAGTGTGGATTAAAGCAGCTGTTGATCCCGCTGGGATTGCTTTGTGGTCCCAAGGCTTTGAATGTTCTGCACAAGACAATTGCAATCGAAAGGGTTCAATTGCTTTTCATGCAATAAACGCAACTACTCAAGCGAGCTTGGTGTCTATGTTATGGGATTACTGCGTGGTCCCAAGGCTACGAGGGTTCTGCACAAGACAAAAGCAATTGGTTGGCATCAATTGCACTTTTTATTTATAACATTCATTCATTAAAGCGCGCTTTATGAATTCATTTTTATAAATAAAAAAAGCCTTCCGAAGAAGGCTTTTGTCTGGTGATCCCGCTGGGATTCGAACCCAGGACCACTACATTAAAAGTGTAATGCTCTACCAGCTGAGCTACGGAATCGTTAAACGTGGTGCAAAAGTAAGATTTTTATTGATTTAAACAAATGCTTTTTGATAATAATTCAATTATTTTAAACGTTGAATCTAAAATGCATACAATCGCCATCTTTGACTATATATTCTTTGCCTTCAACACCCAACTTTCCAGCCTCTTTAATCGCTGCCTCGGTGCCATATTGAAGGTAATCATCGTATTTAATTACTTCTGCTCTAATAAATCCTTTTTCGAAGTCCGTATGGATTACAGCAGCAGCCTGCGGTGCTTTCATTCCTCTTGTAATTGTCCAAGCTCTAACTTCTTTTTCACCTACAGTGAAATAGGTAATGTAATTGAGCATTTTATAGGCGGCTTTAATTAATTTGGCAACACCGCTTTCGCGCATCCCCAAATCATTTAAAAACATTGCCCTTTCTTCTGGATCTTCTAATTCTGCAATGTCAGCCTCTGCAGCAGCGCATATAACCATAACATCGGCATTTTCTGTTGCGGCCATTTCGCGTATTTGATCTACCCACGCGTTGCCGCCACTTAAACTTTTTTCATCAACATTACAAACATATAGCACTGGTTTTCCAGTTAATAAATTCAAATCTTCGCAAAGGATTTTTTGTTCATCAGTTAATCCATCCATGGTTCGGGCATTTAATCCTTGCAATAAATGGGCTTTGTGTTTTTCACATGCATCGGCAATTTTACCAGCATCTTTATCGCCTGCCTTTGCTTGCTTTTGTACCCTTAACAATCTGTTTTCAACGGCTTCAAGATCTTTTAACTGAAGTTCTGTATCTATAATTTCTTTATCTCTAATCGGATTAACAGAACCATCTACGTGTATAATGTTATCATCTTCAAAACATCTAAGAACATGTAAAATGGCTTGGGTGCTTTTGATATTGCCTAAAAATTGATTGCCCAATCCTTCACCTTTACTAGCGCCTTTAACCAAGCCAGCGATGTCAACAATTTCTACCGTTGCTGGAACAATGTTTTGCGGTTTAGCTATTTCAGTAAGCTTTTGTAAGCGTTCATCTGGAACAGTTATTACACCTACATTTGGTTCTATTGTACAAAAAGGGAAATTTGCTGCTTGAGCTTTAGCATTGCTAAGGCAATTGAAGAGGGTAGATTTACCAACGTTTGGAAGTCCT
>JBILHX010000139.1:0-7637 GCA_044350285.1 Chitinophagaceae bacterium
TTCTTTGTTGCTTCATGAATCATCTCATTTGTGATGTGTTCCAAGGAAGATTGAAAAACGGGATCACTCTCCAAATCGTAGGTTGGCGTAGTGGCCCCCAAGGTAAAGCTGCCTGTATATTCCTTTTCTGCAGCCATGTACTCATTGATGTTTTTCGTAAACTTACCCGTGCACACAATCAAAAGACCTGTTGCAAGCGGATCTAATGTTCCGGCATGTCCAACCTTGCTGATTCGTATCATTCCCCTGATCTTCTTCACCACATCGAAGGATGTCCACCTCAACGGTTTATCAATCAATATCACTTTGCCCGTGGCAAATTCTTCGTTCCATTGTTCTGTTTTCAAATTGTACATTTGTACAAAGTTAGGAACAGACAACCAATTGATTGCAGTAAATGAAGATTTAGATTATATGGCACTGATACAACATTCGAATCCAACCGTTAGGTTTCAGCAGCAGGCAGACAATGCAAGGGCAGATGTGTTGCCCTTTATCGAAGAGGTTTTCAAAGTGACTGAAAACTGCAGGGTACTTGACATTGGTTGTGGAGATGGTGGCGTGTTGATGCCATTTTTAGAAAGAGGCTGCACTGCCATTGGCATTGAATTGGATCAATACAAATCTGATTTTGCAAAGGGATTTTTGAAGGAATTTATTGAGAAGGGGCAGGTACAAATCATCAACCAGAATATTTACGAGGAAGCTGCCTTGGAATTGTACAAGGGACAGTTTGATTTGATTTTATTGAAGGATGTCATCGAGCATATTCCCGATCAAGAGAGGTTTATTCCTTATCTAAAAAAATTCTTGAAACCAGGAGGACGTGTATTTTTTGGATTTCCACCATGGTACATGCCACATGGAGGACATCAGCAGATCTGTTCAAGTAAACTATTGGGAGCGCTCCCCTATTTTCACTTGTTACCCAATCCTTTGTATGTTGGATTGTTGAAATTATTTGGGGAAGACCAAGGTGTCATTAACGAGTTGATGTCTGTAAAATCAACAGGGATTTCAATAGAGCGATTTGAAAAGATAGTAAACCTGTTTGGATATGAAGTTGAGTTGAAAAGACATTTTCTACTCAATCCTATCTACAGATTTAAATTTGGTTGGAAACCCAGGGTTCAAACAAAATTCATACAATCAATCCCTTTTTTCAGGAATTTTTTAACAACCTGTGTTTATTATCTTATCCGCCCAAAAGATTAAAATCAATTCTTAATGAATTTGGTAAAGCTGTTTGATTCTAGGTCTGTCAGCCTGATTTGGTACATACCAGCTGAAAGTTGTTGAACATCAATTTCCTGTTCCATTTCTTGGATATGTCCAGTTTTAACAACTTGGCCATTGGACGCGATGATGGCGAAATTCTTACCATTGGCTCCCATTGGAGTATTGACCAACAACCTCATGGAAGAAGCGTGAACAGGGTTGGGATACACAACCAAATTGCGTGTATTTACAGGAAGGACTTCTGGAGGCATGTTGTTCCAAGCAGCAGCCAAACCTTTTGATTTAAGAAAGGTATTTCTTGAACCGGAAGATGCAAATTGATTGCGCATTGAAGTTTTTTGACCTTCGGTAAACATCCCCATGCTAGCGTCGTTGGTGAAATCCATGAAATTCATGAACATTTCGCCATCTGGATTTGGACTGCAAGGAGACATTTTAGGGAATACAGGATCACCTGTATTTCCGCCACGTTGTTTAGGAGTGTCTGCGATGCCATCATCCCCACATTGTTGGTCGCCCCAAAGGTGCTTTAATCCAAGCCAATGGCCAACTTCATGCGTAAGTGTTCTGCCTTTGTTGAAAGGGAAAGCAATCTTACCAGTCGTGCCAAAAGCATCATATCTAACAACGATGCCATCTGTAGCCATTGCAGAACCAGGGAAACTGGCGTATCCTGTCAATCCAGGAACGGTGTTGCAGACCCAAATGTTGAGGTATGATTTGGCGTCCCATGTAGTGCTACCGCCATTTGCTTCGTATTTGATTTTGTTGTCATCGCTCCACATCAAACGAGTGGTTTTCTTTCTGATGATGCCTGTGGTAGTTTGTCCCATCGGATTGGTTTTCGCCAATTCGAAACGGATATTTGTGCTGGCCGCGAGTTTAGCAAAAACAGCTGGAACCTTGTTGAAATCAGGGTTTGTCTTTGCAAAATCCGCATTTATTGCTTCAATTTGAGACATGATTTGAGCTTCACTGATATTTTCAGAAGCCGAATTATAAAGAACATGAACCACAACAGGGATGGTGATCAACTGTTCAGAGGGAATATTATTGTTTTGTGATGCGATAGTTAAAGTGGCTGGGGCATATGTTGCTTGTGTTGTTGAGGAACAAACACGCTGCGCCTGGAGTCCAACTGAACCCAACATGAATAAGAATGAAAAGATGAAAAGCCTCATATCTACGATTTTTAGTAGTGAGGTTTTCAATAAGAGATTGGCTTTTAGGCTTTTCGAGGATTGGATGGCTTCTGGTTAGGAAGCTGGATAATTCGAGATGTAAATATTGCCTTTAAACCTGAGAGATACAAGTTAATTGACAGTTATTTAACAAGTTTAGTGCGTTTTCATGCTTCTTTTTTTCTTTGTTTTAACAATTTGATCAGCAAGATCAAAAATTAATGTTGAAATTTGAGGCATGAAACTAACTCGACTCATTCTAACGATTTCAGCCATGGTTTTATTGTATGCTTGCGGAGAAAATTCTCAAGAAAAAAATGATTCAGGCAACGAAGCTCAAGCAGGGATAACTGAACCAGCTTCCATCAATTATGCCGTGTTGAATTCATTTCCGCATGATACGGCTGCATTTACACAGGGATTGGAGGTTTACAAAGGCGATTTTTTGGAAAGTACTGGCCTACCAAAACGGTCATCCTTGAGGATGGTAGACATCAAAAAAGGAACCATTACCCAAAAAATAAAGAATGCAGACGAAGTTTTTGCAGAGGGTGTAACAGTATTCAACGACACCATATACCAGTTGAGCTGGCAAAACCACTTGGTATTCTTGTATCAGGCAAAGGATTTGAAACCCATAGGAAGTTTGCCATGGAGCGGAGAAGGTTGGGGCATCACGCATGACAACCAACATCTAATCATCAGTGAAGGATCAGACAAGCTTTATTTTGTAGAGCCTGGAACCCTAAAACTAAACAAGGTGGTTAGCGTGGTCGACAATTTCGGTGCGGTGAACAACCTCAATGAGCTAGAAATGATTGAGGGGTATATCTATGCAAACAGGTGGCAGTATGACTATATTCTAAAAATTGATCCAGCCAACGGGCATGTTGTAGGGAGGATGAATTTCCAGGATTTCTTGCAAAAAAACAGCAAGGCAGATTTGTCATACTTATCAAAGGAAGGAAGTACGGCAAAGGAGTCCGGTGCAGTGTTGAATGGCATCGCGTATGATACAGCAACGAAAAAAATGTATATCACGGGGAAGTTGTGGCCGGAGGTATTTGAGGTGGAGTTGAAGTAGTTGAAGGGTTGAGGTAGTTTAAGAGTTTTAGTTTTAAAGTTTAATGTTGGGATATGGTTAAGAAAATGGTGTAAAAATTCAATTTGTTTAGAATTTCGTCATTCAAAGTGACCAATGATTTTACAAAATTTAAGTAACTTCACCCGACTAACATACTCCTAAAATATGACCACGATTGATTCCTTCGAAAAAATTCATGTAACCATTTATGAAAATGCAAAAAAGGGCTCAAATGCAGTAGCAGAAGAGATTGCAGTCCTTATAAGAGAGAAAGCAGCCAAGAACGAACCTTGTGTGCTGGGATTGGCAACAGGATCAACACCCAAAGTATTATACAAGGAACTGATCAGGATGCACAAGGAAGAAGGGTTGAGTTTTAAAAATGTCATCACCTTTAATTTAGATGAATATTATCCGATGAAGCCTGATGCGAAGCAGAGCTATCACAGGTTCATGAGTGAGCAATTGTTTGCACATGTTGACATCGATCCGAAGAACATCCATATCCCCGATGGAACGATAGAGAAATCGAAAGTGCGACAATATGCGGATGCATTTGAGCAGAAAATTGATGACTTAGGTGGGATAGATTTGCAAGTATTGGGAATTGGGTTGAACGGGCATATCGGCTTCAATGAGCCAGGAGCCAGTGTAACCTCAAAAACCAGGATAGCTGCCTTAGAGAACAATACGAGGCTTGCCAATGCATACGAATTTGACAACGTCTCGCAGGTACCAAGACTTGCATTGACGTTGGGAATCAGCACCATCCTCAAGGCAAAGCGAATAGTGCTGATGGCATTTGGCGCATCAAAAGCAGGCATTGTTCAACAATCTGTCGAGGGACATGTAACGGATGCTGTACCAGCATCATTTCTACAAGAGCATGCAAACTGTACTTTTTTCATCGATGAGGCATCGGCAATCAGTTTAACCAGGATTGATGCGCCTTGGTTAACGGGAGAAATTGATTGGACAAAAAAAATAATCAGAAAGGCCGTGTGTAGCATGGCAACAGCGTTGAAGAAACCCTTGTTGATGCTCACCAAGGAGGATTATTATGATGCAGGGTTGGCTGATTTGTTGGAGAAAAAAGGTCCGGTTTCGGAAATAAATTTATTGGTGTTCAATGGCATGAGGGATACCATCACCGGTTGGCCTGGAGGCAAGCCCATGGAAGATGTGCCAAGACATCCAGAGAGAAGATATCCAACATCAAAACGGGTAATCATCTTCTCCCCTCACCCAGATGACGATATCATATCAATGGGAGGAACGTTTATGCGCTTGGTACAACAAGGACACGATGTGCATGTGGGATACCAAACATCAGGAAACATAGCGGTGAGTGATGAATTTGTGATGAGGCAAATTGATTTTGCGGTTGAATTTGACAGTTATTTTTCGATAGACAAGAGTTTGGCAGGAGGAATCTGGAGAGATGCATTGGAGTTCATTAAGTTGAAACAACCCAATCAAAAAGACACGCCTGAAATCAGGAATATCAAGGGAATGATTAGGAGAACAGAAGCCAGGGCTACATGCAGGTATGTGGGGGTAAAAGATGAAAACATGTATTTCATGAACCTGCCATTTTATGAGACGGGTTTGATACAAAAGAATCCGCCAAGTGAGGTAGACATCAACATCCACGTTGAGTTGATACGCAAGGTGAAGCCACACCAGATTTTTGCAGCGGGAGATTTTGCGGATCCACACGGAACGCACAAGGTATGTTTTGACGTTATGTACGAGGCCTTGAAAAGATTGAAGGCGGCGAATGATGAATCGGTGGCAGACTGCAACTTGTGGTTGTATCGTGGAGCATGGGCAGAGTGGGATTTGTGGGATATCGACATGGCGATACCGATGAGTCCGGACCAAGTGCTTCAAAAAAGGAATGGCATTTTTATCCATCAGTCACAAAAAGACGGTGTGGTGTTTCAAGGATCTGACAGTAGAGAGTTTTGGCAACGTGCTGAGGACAGAAATGCAGGCACGGCAGGTTTGTTTGATGAGTTGGGATTGCCGCAGTATGCAGCGTTGGAGGCGTTTGTGAGGTATGGTTTTTAACAGCCGTAATACAGCCAGGGACGAGGGACAAGGGACGGGGGACGAGGAACAGCCCTGTATGAGGGAATGTCTATAAGATTAGCGTGTATTTATCAATTGCCTGGGGTTTAAACCCCAGGCAATTGATATTAATGAATACGCACTCAAAATAAAATTTAGGATGTTTTGATTTTCTCTTTTCAGATTTGCCTAATTTTCATATATTTGCAGCCCACTGAATAAAGGAAGAAATCAAAATTTTAATTTAGGTTGACTTTTGTTTAATTAGTTTGGAAAATGGCCTTGTAGCTCAATTGAATAGAGCATTTGACTACGGATCAAAAGGTTTCAGGTTTGAATCCTGACAGGGTCACGAAATACAAACATAACCCATTGTAAATCAACGATTTATGATGGGTTTTTTGTTTTCGGTAAAACATAGGTAAAACAACTAATGCGTTTTATTGCAGATAAGTGCATCAATATTTACAACTATAAGTAAATGTAATACAAATAATATTTTTAAGAATTATCGTCTGTAAAAAAGATCAGCGTACCGACCATTTACTATCATTATTACTCGTTTCTACATAATCTGTTTAGTGAAATACATTACATAAATATAGCTATAAGTTTATTTTTTTTAGTAGCCCCATCCTCTTTTAAACATTCCCCCACTCTCTTAATCAAATTAGTTAGTGCCCCCCATCATTAATTCTCAAGAATAATTTTTTCTGTTAGACTTCTGTGTGTAAGTGAGAGTAGGTTACTTCCAATTTAAACCCCACCTACTCATTGAGGGACCAAAGCATCCCCTGGTACCAGCATGTTAGGAACCTCATTATTTATTCACACCACAAAAACCAAATTAAAATGGTTACAGTAACAGCAGCCCTTGAGAGGGTAAAGAAAGATGGGACTACGTTCCCTGTTTTAGAAATTTCTTCTGGAGTAGAGCTTGTGCTTTCACAGACAACTCAACGTTATTATGCTACGCTACGCAAATGCACAATTCCTTTCACAGGAACAATGGACGTTGCTAAAATGCTCATTGGTCAGAAGATTGAGGGAGAAATCGTTAAGGTGATTGTAGCTCCTTATGAATTCACCAACCAACGTACAGGTGAAATCATGAAGCTTCAGCACAGTTATGCTTTCAGACCAAAGGATTCTCAAGATCTTGTAGGACATACAAGAGTGCAGGAGATGTCCATGTCTTAATTTCTGTTCATTCCACACATTTCAACACACTACAGCTTTTTAAGATGCACATCATGGATCAACCACAAGAATTCCATCAATCATGTGATCCTATTTAATGCATTCCTAAGAGCTTGCTGGTTGATGGATGATCATGGGGATCAGTAGTAAAATACTGGTCCCCTTTTTTTTATTCTAATTCTAAAGAACAATGAAAGCTTCTACAACATCAAACATTGCTGAAATTAAGGTGAGCTATAAACCAAAGCTCATTGAAGGACCAAAGATCACCTCTTCCTCTTCAGCCTATGAACAGCTGACAAAGTTCTATTCACAGGATACAATATGCTTACAGGAGCAATTTGTAGTCTTATACATGAATAGGGCTAATCAGGTCATTGGTGGCTATCACAGTTCTACAGGAGGCATTTCAGGAACTGTGGTTGATATCAGGATTATCATGGGTGTAGCTCTTAAATCAATGGCTTGTGGAATTATTCTCAGTCATAACCACCCTTCTGGTAACCTAACACCTTCCAGTGCTGATAGAGAGATAACAAGAAAAATCAAAGAAGTATGCAAACTCATGGAAATCTCTCTCATGGACCATCTTATTCTGTCTCCAGAAGGAACCTTTTACAGCTTTGCTGATGAAGGGGAATTATAAACACAATTTAAAATAACATTTTATGCAATTACAAACAGCTTCACGAAAGAAGGTGAAAATCAAGATGAACATAGCTTCACCCTCAGGTTTTGGTAAGACATACAGCTCATTGCAATTAGGAATTGGAATCACAGGTAATTGGGAAAAGATTTCTGTGATTGACACAGAGAATGATTCAGCTTCTCTGTACTCCCATCTAGGACCATTTAAGACA
>JBILHX010000042.1:0-25260 GCA_044350285.1 Chitinophagaceae bacterium
GCTATGCGATATGAAAAATGGTTGAAGACGGGTGTTGGGAGAGATTTTATCAGTAAGCTTCCTCATTAATACGGATTCATATCCGCCGCGGCGGACTCGGGTTCAACTCCCGATCTCGCTACATAGGTCTCAACTGATACCTATTTTTATGACCTATACTGTCTATATATTATTTTCAGACAAGCATCAATTGCATTACGCTGAGTTTACAAACAATCTAGAGATGCGCTTATTAAGTCATAATGAATTTGGTAAGGGGTGGACAGCTCTTAATGATATGACGAAATAGGAGCATTGGTTAAATCAGAGTTAAGCACGTCTTGTTTTCTAATCTTGTATCCAAATAAAGCATATGATAACATCAGTAATTCGCATGCTACCGACAGCCCCCAAGTCCATCTCCATGAGCCTAAAATATCGGCTAGCCCCCCCTGAACAAGTGTAAAAACCGCACCGCCAAATACGGCAGATATAAATACGCCAGATGCTTTTGAAGTGTATTTATTCATTCCTTTTATTGCAAGTGAAAAAATACAGCTCCACATAGTAGAGTGTAATAGACCAATGGCAACTAAAAACCACAGATTTTCTGTAATCATTGCAATAATTACAAGTAATGTAGCCAAGGAAGTGGTCGTAATTAATTGTGTTCTAGCAGAAATTTTACTAAAAAAACTTGAAATAATTCTTCCTACAAAAAATCCTCCCCAATATAGGGTAGACAATAGAGCATGAATCCCTAAATCCATACCTCCAATAATTATATCCGTTTTACCGAAAAACGTCATACCATGTCCATTTGCTTTCAGCTCAAAAGCGTGAAGATTAATGTTAGCCCCAATGGCTACTTCGGTACCAACATAAAAGAAAATAGCAAGAACACCCAAGGCAAAATGCCGAAACGACCAAACACTTCTTTCTAGTTTTTCCCCAGCAATAGCTCGGGTATTTGCAATATCCGGTAAATGAATTTTGCGGGTAATGATAGTTAGGAGAGCAACGCAAACTATTAAAATAGTTAAAGGCAACAATAATTGTTTTATTTCTATATTGGCCAATGAAAGGCCGCTAAACAAAACTAGCGTTACAAAAAAAGGTGCGGATGTAGTTCCAATTGAGTTGATGCCCGTTGTGATATTTAACCGTTGCACGGGCTGTGTGCCTTGCAATTCATAAGAAGCCACATAAGGATTTACTACCACCTGAATTATAGCTGCTGAGGTACCAATTAAATAAGAACCCGTCACGAAAATGATAAAACCAAAGGGTAAAATAACATCTCCAAAATGAAGGGCAAGATGCGGATGTTGGTAACCTATCCAAGAAGATGATAAATACATCAGCAAGCCAGCAATCATAAACAAAAGACCTCGAATAATGGTTGTTTTATAACCAACAGCATTTACCCATTTGCTCCCTAAAGTACCATTTAATAAATAGCCCAAAAAGAAAAAAAATGTAATCAAAGTAGTGAAGGTATTTTTTAAATTTCCAACCTCTGATAAAAATGCGAATTTTAAGGGAGCCTGTAATTGCTCATTTACCGTTGTTAAAAAACCTACCACAAAATAAATAAAAGTAACAGCGGCAAATGGTAATACGCTATTTTTAGATTTGGTTTCCATATAAAAGAGTAATTATTATTTTAATGATGAGCTTGATTAACAAGATCTTTTAAGGTAGTTTCAATTCCATTTTTTTTAATGTCAGTAACAAACTTACTATATACTGATACGAAATTGTTTTCACTTCCTAAGTCAATGCTCTTAAATGCTGACAAGGTAAGGAAATCAATAGGATTCTCGCTCGCAATGCAATTTTCGTCAGCGGAAGTCAGCCATGGCTCCGCTACTTGGTAAGCATTTCCTATATCATCTATTTTGAATTTAAGATAATGCCTGTAAGAGGCAATCAAAAATGCCACTCTGCTAAGGTTTTGACCACTTAGAATCATCTTAGCTAGATTTGGCATGATGTAAATAGGAAATTTTGAAATGCCATCAAAACACAATCTGCTCAATTGGTCACTTACAGAACGATTTGCAAACCTTTCAATAAGTGTTTGTTTGTAAAGATTCAAATCCGTGCCAGATGGGGCCGGAATATGAGGCGTGATATCAATATCCATAAAATCACGTATAAACTTAATAATATTTTCGTCCTGCATAGCCTGATCAACTTTGCGATAACCTTTTAAAATAGAAGGATAACAAAGTAACGTGTGCGAAGCATTTAGCAGGCTGAGTTTCATATTTTCAAATGCTGATACATCATTTGTAAATTCGGCACCCACCCTTTCCCAATCGGGTCTTCCAGCAATAAAATTATCTTCGATCACCCATTGGATATAATCTTCACAATAAACAGGCGATAGGTCAGACATGCCACTTTTTTTGTTCAATCGTTCAATGTCATCTGACGTTGTAGCTGGTGTAATTCTATCTACCATGCTATTAGGAAAACTGACATTATTTTTTACCCAATCTGCAAGTTCTTTATCTTGGGTATTTATAAAAGCCGTGAAAGCCATTTTTGCTGTGTTTCCATTATGCTGTAAATTATCACACGATAGAATCGTTATACAGCCATTCCCCTTATCTTTTCGCTGGCGAAGTCCTTCCGCAATAAAGCCAAAAACGGTAACTGGTTGATTTGGATTTTTTAGGTCTTGTACTATTTTTTCATTATCAAGTAAAAATTCATTCGTTGCTTTGTCAAAATTATAACCACCCTCTGTGATTGTTAAGGAAATAATTTTTATTGTTTTGTCTGAAATTTTATGAACAATAGCCTCGGAATCCTCAGGAGCCCATAATAATTCTGTTAATGCACCTATAAGGTGACTTTCATCTTTTCCATCACGACCGCATACTGTCAAAGTATAATCAAGGTTTTGCAATCTTAGATTTTTTACAACTTTTTCATCAGAGGGCAATAAACTTACTCCACAAATACCCCAGTTTTGTTGATCATTATCTTTCAGTAATTGATTCGTGTAAAATGCCTGATGTGCTCTGTGGAAGTTGCCCACACCAATATGTAAAATGCCTGATTGAATAGCTTCGCGGGTATAAAAATAATTTTGTAATGGCATAGTATATATTTTTGCACTGATTAAAACTAAATTGGAATTCTTCTTAAAAGAATTTTTTGTTTGTATTTCAAAGAAATTGATTTAATAAGTCCTTACTTTATTTAAGGTAATCAATCTTCCAACAGTAATAAAGGGAGTCATAAAATCAATTTAGAAAATAACAAAATAGTTAGCTACAATGTTATTTTTGAAAATAATAATATCCCAAGAATAACATACGAATTCATAAAGTTGACTTTAATGGCCGACTTTTTTTGGTTTTTAAGAATCTTTCAAAAGCACCTGTCAAATTATAGAATTCCCTTAAGTCCTTCCATAATTGGTTAGAATGTAGTAAAATAGCGGCTACAAACAAAAGGTCTCAACTGAGGCCTTTTGTCATTTTAGGCTACTATCTAATTGTTGGATTTTAAAGAATTAAACCTGAACGTTTTAACTTGCATGACCTTTTATTTATTGGTGTATTTTTGAATTATGAAAAAAATCAATAAAAAAGTCTTGATACTTGCAGTCATTTGTAAGGTAATTTGTATTGTTGGTTTTGCTCAAAAAACACCTGCAATTAGAATTCAATACATTTGTACTCCATGTGGAATTAACTGTGATAAAGAATTATTTCATGAGCCTGGTATTTGTCCAAATTGTAAAATGGAATTAGTTGACAAGAAATCAGTAACCCATAAATCAATTGCTCCATCAGAGTTATCAAAATTTCTCAAATCAACCAAGAATTTGATGGTCTTAGACGTAAGGACCAAAGGTGAATTTGAAGGTGGTGTAAAACCTAATTTCGGAACGTTAAAAAAGGCTGTCAATATCCCAATTGTTGAAATAGAAAAAGGTGGATTTCAGCGTTTAGATAAAAATAAGACCATATTGGTATATTGTACGCACTCTCACAGAAGTTCTAAGGTGAGTTATCTTCTAACTCAAAATGGGTTTAAGAATGTTGTGAATTTATTGGGAGGTATGAGTGAAGTCACCGATAAGTCGGTTTTAAAATAAATCAATATCAATGGAGTTTGTTTGATTATGGAAGGATCAAAGGGCTATTCAATTTATTAAAAAACTATTCCATATCTATCCTGCAAAATACAGAACCAACAACTGCGCCACAAGTATCCGCATGATTGTTACCAATGGATAAACCGTTGCATAGGCTTGTGTTGGCAAATCTGATTTATAATACGAGGCACTAAAAGTAAGCGCTGCCGGGTCTGTATAAGTTCCTGCCATCATCCCCAACAAGGGCATGAAATTGATTTTCAAAACCCACCTTCCAATCATAATCATCAACAACAATGGCACTATTGTTATTGTTAATCCATACCCAACCCATAGCCATCCGTTAAAACTTATAAAAGTGGCATAAAAACTTTCTCCTGCATGGATACCCACCACTGCAAAAAATAAGCAAATGCCAAAATCTTTCATAAACAGTATTGCACTTTCATTGAGGTAAGAATGGATATTGCTTATCCCGCCATATCGGCTGATAACCAATGCCACCAACAATGGTCCAGCTGCCATCCCTAATTTTACAGGCGCTGCCAGCCCTGGTAAAAGTAGCGGTATTGAGCCCATCACCACTCCCAATACAATGCCGAGAAAAATGGACAGCAATTGTGGCTCTTGCAAGTGCTTTACAGAATTTCCAACTAGTCCTGACATCTGTTCAAGGGATTTTTCATCTCCCACCACCCTGATTTTATCGCCATAATGTAAAATCAAACTGGGTGTTGCCAACATCTCCAACCCAGATCGGTAAACCCTGGTGGCATGCACGCCTATCGTTTCCTCAAGGTTCATCTCTTCAATGGTTTTGTGTATGGCTTTGTTGCTTGTTACAATAAAAGTTTTTGAGGTTGTGTGATCATCGGATTCAATGAATTTGTCAGTTGAAACCCTTCCCAACAATGCCACGGCTAATTCAACGTCTTCAGGTAAACCTACAAGCATCAATACATCTCTTTCGCAAAGCAAATCGCTCTGGTGTGGCGATTCTACTGCCAAAGATCCACTGTGTTTTATGCGCGTTACAATCACCTTGTTGTGAATCAGCCTGTTGAATTCGTTGATTGTCTTGTTATAAAAAGATGGATTCGTAATGCGGCATTTTACTACCCTTGGTGTTGGATGGTCTCTTCGAATTCCTTCTTCAAATGCCTTTACTTCTTCATTGATGTTAATCTTAAACAGGTACTTGCTCAAAACCATCACAATAATCAATCCTAAAACGCCAAACGGATAAGATATGGCGTATGCATTTGCAGGGTCACTGAAAATTTTATGGGGAATTCTTTCTGATATCTCACCCAATGCAGCCTTTGCTGCACCCAATCCAGGTGTATTGGTTACCGCACCAGACATCATCCCAACAAGGTTGTCCATCCCTATATTTGTCAAGTAGAAAATCAAAAAAGTCATGGCACCTCCTCCAAGTACAGTGCCTATTGCCAGTGCATTGTAGCGCAATCCATCTTTTTTGAACGATGAAAAAAAAGATGGTCCAACCTGCATGCCCACTGCATACACAAATAAGATCAATCCCATGTCTCTTAGAAACTCAATGACATGCTCATCCAGCCTATACCCCAAATGGCCGGATAAAATCCCGGCAAACATGACCCCCGATATTCCCAAGGATATTTTCTTAACCTTCAGCTTGCCTATTAAAATTCCTATTGCCATCACCATAAAAATGGCTACAAGTGAAGATGCGACCCCTGGATGCTCGGTTGGTAATACAATATTTTTAAGCCAATTTGGGACTAAATCCATCAAACAAAGTTATGCTGCTTGGATTGGAAAAGAAATGTCAAATCTCATTTTATACCTGCAAGATTTCAATTCAAAATGCATTAATTTACACTTAGTCAAAAATTGTTTTGTATAAAAATAATATTTTAAAAGAATAAATTCTAAAGCATGTCTGGTAATCATTTCAATAAAAACTCATACTATGCACGGACAAAAAAAATAATTTCAATGTGTTCTTTCAAAACAATTCTTTTGCTTTTGTTTATTTGCTTTTCCTCCATGGCTAATTCCCAGATTTTTTTCAATTCGGGAAATCTCAGAATGGCCATTAATAAAAGTGGTGTTGTCACTGAACTAAATAACACAACAACAACAAACAAAAACTACCTTTATAAAGATTCAATCTCCCCGCTTATTACCTTGCTGAGTGGTAATAAAAGGTACCTTCCTTCCTCACTTGCATACAATCCATCACAACATAAAATCACACTGCTTTTTAAGTTGGCTGGAATAACCATGGATGTCAATGTGGTTGAAAAACCAACCCACATCGTTTTTGAAATTGTGAAGGCTATCCCCGCAAATAAAATTGATGCCATTGTTTGGGGGCCATTTTCCACATCCATTAGCAAGACTGTTGGTGAAGTAATTGGCGTTGTGCGTGATGGAGAAACAGCTATTGGCTTGCAAGTATTGAACATAAAAACACTGGGTGGCGACATGCCCAACAATGAAGGGAGCACCTGGGCGCGTGGCATTGCTGCAAAACAATATGGTTGGGGTAGTTCCTTGCAAGCCTACTCCATCAATAGGGAAATACCAAGATTTGTAGATGCATGGGGTGGACAACAAAAGAACATGCCAGTGCTTGCAATAAAAGGGGAGACTGTTGTCGGAAGCAAGATTGCCTTGTTCTCTTGCAAGGAATCTGAAACATTGGATCGATTAGAACAAATTGAGTTGGATGAAAAATTGCCGCATCCAACAATCAATGGCGTTTGGTTTAAAAAATCGCCGCTCTTCGGAAAATCGTACCTCATTTCTTCCTTCGGAGAAAATGAGGTCGATGAGATGATTGGCTACACAAAACGTGCTGGCTTGATCTCATTGTATCATGAAGGTCCTTTCCAAAGTTGGGGTCATTTCATTTTAGATTCAACCCAATTTCCCAGTGGAAAGGATGGTTTGAAAAAAAGTGTGGAAAAGGCCCATGCAGCTGGGTTGCGTTTTGGCGTTCATACCCTCACCAATTTCATCAATACCAATGATCCTTACATAACACCTGTTCCTGATGAAAGGCTAAGCCTTACTGGCTCTTCCAAGCTTCTTTTGGGTGTGGATGCCTTTCAGAAAGAGATTGAAGTAGCTTCTCCTGAATATTTCAACGAGCAAAAAAACAATTCACTCCACACCGTTAAGATTGGAAAAGAATTGATTCGCTATAAAACCGTCTCTGAATCTGCACCTTTCAAATTATTGGATTGTCAACGTGGCGCTTTTGGTACAACAGCAGCTGCTCACAAAAAAGATGACAGCGTTGGAAAACTGTTTGACCATCCATACAATGTCTTCTTTCCCAATCTTGAAATGCAACATGAAGTTGCCTTGAATCTTGCCAACCTGATGAATGAAACGGGTGTCGATCACCTCGATTTTGATGGTCACGAAGGTGGATTGGCTGCTGGTCAGGGTGATTATGGCATCGATTTGTTTTCCAAGGATGTATATGATCATGTTACACACGATTTCATCTGTGGCACCAGTCTGAGCAAAACTTTTTACTGGCATATTGGATCTTATTATAATTGGGGCGAACCTTGGTATGGTGGTTTCAAAGAGAGCATGCAACAATACAGAATCGACAACCAAGGCCTTTTTGAAAGGAATTACATGCCCCACATGCTTGGTTGGTACCTGCTTGCAGAAAATACAACACTGTCTGAAATGGAATGGATGCTCGCCCGTGCTGCTGGCTACAACGCTGGTTTTGCCATGGTTGCTCGCCCTCAATCCATTAGAAACAATCCCCGTTCCCTTTCCTTGCTTGATGCAATCCGGGAATGGGAAACCGCTCGCACAGAGAATGCTTTTAATGCAGCTCAACAGGAACTGTTGAAGGATCCTAAAAATGAATTTCACCTGGAAAAAATTAGCGATAGAAAGTGGAACTTGTATCAATACGCCATGTCGAATGTTTTTATTCGTGAGAAATTTGACCGCCAGCCCGGAGAACCTGTTCATACTTCTTGGAACTTTCAACAACCATGGAAGGAACAACCATTGCAATTTAGGTTGAATGTAACAGGTACTGAAGGTGCTGTCAATAACATCAAAATTCAAGTGGATAGCTATACTGAAATTATCCTGCCGATTGAATTGCTCGCTGGAGAAAGCCTTGTATGTGATGGCACGGACTTGATTCGGATGTATGATAAAAATGGCAAGCCCAAAGGGAAATATTTGATGAAATCAGCCCCGCCAGTACTTTCTACTGGAACCCATATTATTTTAAGTGATTGTTCTTTCAAAGGGGATGAACCGCCAAAAATAGAAGTACAATTCAAGGGAATGGATAAAATGGATGTTATTCAATCCCATTTAAAATAAACAACAAAAAAAAATCCCGGCTCAAAAGAGCCGAGATTGATATTTTAAACATTAAACGCTAAACTAAAAACTAAAACTTCAGCGTCCTTGGTAGATATTTCTCTATCAACTCTGTATAATATGTCTTGAGCACTTTCCAATCTGGTTGAACCGGACACTTAGAATACAAATCGTATGGGTTAAACAACTTCACCCATTTCAACATCTCTCTGTCATGGTCATCCAACAAATGCTCATAAGCCCCTTCACGGTGCCATGAATAAAATGAATGATACCTCAACATATAGAGCGCAGATTCAGGTAAATAATCCTTCATCATCTGATAGATGTATTCATCATGTCCCCAACTCATGTGAACTTTCCTTAATCCACAGTTCGGCTCATAAATGCCATATTTGGTATTGTATGCCGGGTTGTTGAAATCTGGATTATCCTTAAAGAACTCAGGATAGATTATTTTATCTGAATAAGCACAGCCTACAGGGAAAGTATCTCCAACAACGGCCCACTGCGGCTCTCCAAATAAACAAAGCACTTTTCCCATGTCGTGCATCAACCCAACCAATACCATCCAATCAGGATGTCCATCCTGCCTGATGGCTTCAGATGTTTGAAGAAGATGTTGGAATTGATCCAAATCAGTATCAGGGTCAGAATCGTCAACCAACTCATTCAAAAAATCAAAGGCATCCCAAATGGACATCTCCCTTTTATCAAAAGAAAGATATTGCCTCCTTTTTTCCATGACAAAATCATAGGTCTGGTATGTATGGTTTAACCTATAAAACTCCTTCACCGTATCTCTCGCCGGATCTTCATAATTTCTATATTCTTCTGTTGCTTTTGATGATGCTATCTTTTCTGGATCAGGATACCTCTCCAAAAGATTGTCTTCCCATTCATCCAAACTCGCAAGGGGATTGATCTCTTTTACATTGAATTGGTCGGGTTGCATAAAAAATAATTTTTCGATTGTAAATGATAATACAAGGTAAAATTATTTGAGTAAAATAGTTTAATTGTTTGTGTTATTTCTTGTAAAATATCCTTTTTTGACAGAAAGCTGACTAATTCTTAATCTAAAAATGAAAATAAAATAAATCAATAATAACTGGCTAAAATTGACTTTCAAATCTTCTCGCATTATCTTTACCCGACGTCTATTAGATTTTTCCGTTTAAAAAAATCATCATGAGCTTTAAAAAACTACTCTTTACTCCTGGTCCTTTAACTACATCTATTACTGTAAAAGAAGCGATGCTGCAGGATATGGGCTCTCGCGACCATGAATTTATGGATGCAGTCAAGGACATTAGAAATCAACTGCTTGCCATTGGACATGTTTCCAAGTCTGAAGGCTACGAAACGGTGATTATACAAGGGTCTGGAACATTTGGCGTTGAAAGTGTAATCAGCAGTGTGGTAAAAAAAGAGGATAACTTGCTCGTTATAGCAAATGGTGCATATGGTGAACGTATCATCAAAATGGCCAAAATTCACCAACTTAATTTATCCATCCTGCGTTTTGAGGAAGACCAGATTATTTCACCTGAAGAAACCGATGCTTTCATCAAAGCCAATCCTGGCATAACACACGTGGCATGCATTCATTCAGAGACCACAACAGGATTATTCAATCCAATCGAAGCAATTGGAGAAGTCTGCAAGAAAAATAATGTTGTTTTCATCGTTGATGCCATGAGCAGCTTCGGTGGTGTTGATATTGACATCAAAAAATCACAAGTTGATTTTCTGTTGTCTTCTTCAAACAAATGCATCGAAGGTGTACCCGGTTTCGCATTTGCCATCTGTAAAAAATCAGAACTCGAGAAGGCCAAGGGAAATGCAAGAAGCTTGAGCCTTGATTTATATGAGCAATGGGCTGGACTAGAATCCAATGGACAATTCAGGTTTACTCCCCCAACACTTAGCATCATGGCATTTAGGCAAGCACTCCGCGAATTGGATGCTGAAGGTGGCGTTCCAGCGCGGGAACTTCGCTATAAAACAAACAAAAAAATATTGGACAAGGGGATGGAAGCGTTGGGCTTCAAACAATACTTAAACCCTTCAATTCAAGGTCATATCATATCCTCTTTTTTGTATCCACAAGATCCGAACTTCAACTTCGAGAGTTTTTACAAGAAGCTTAGCGAAAAGGGGTGCATCATCTACCCAGGAAAATTAAGCAAGACAAATGCGTTTAGAATAGGAAACATTGGACAAATATTCCCCGAGGATATTACTTATTTGCTCGAAACCATCAAGGACGTAATCGAGATTGATCATATTTTGGTATAAAATATGATCAATCTCGTAGTTCTTTACCAAGGCATTGAAAATGTCTTGACATAGGTGAAGCATTTGATTGCTTCAATAACACCTTCCTTAATTCCCAATCCAGAATCCTTGATTCCTCCAAATGGAGAACTCTCTATCCTGTAACCGGGTACTTCATTTATATTCACGGTACCTACTTTCAATTCCTTGATGAATCGTATGGCATTCTCCATGTTGTTGGTGATAATGCCTGATGAAAGTCCGTAAGCAGTTGAATTAGACAAGGCTATGGCATCATCAATATCAGTAAAAGTCATGATTGGCGCCAGTGGTCCAAATGATTCGTGTACAACCATATCAGCATTTCTTGGAACATCAACAATTACAGTTGGTTCCATTAAAGCCCCTGTTCTCTTACCTCCCGCCACAACACGGGCACCTTGTGCAACCGCTTTATTTACAACTGTTTCCAGATAAATAGCAGATGCTTCATCAATAACAGTACCTACCTTAGTATCCGGATTTGATGGGTCTCCACAAGTATATTCCTTAACTTTTTCAAGGAATTTTTCAGTAAAAATTTCACTAACCTTTTCATGTACAAGTATTCTTTTTACAGCAGTGCATCGTTGACCACTGTTCCTAAATGCTCCTTCTGCTGCCAACAAAACAGCCGTATCAATATTGGCATCATCCATGATAATGATTGGGTCATTTCCTCCCAATTCAAGGATTACTTTCTTGTATCCAGCAGACGATGCAATCTTTTTTCCTACTGCCACACTTCCTGTAAAGGAGACCAATTCTACCGATGGGTCATGTACCAGCAATTCAGCTACATCACTGGTTTTACCCAGCAACACACTCAACATGTATCCTGGCAGTCCTGCCTCATACAACAACTCCACTATTTTGATGGCCGTTAATGGGGTCTTTTCTGATGGTTTCAAAATTACTGGAGTTCCTGCTGCAATCGCTGGTGCAATTTTATGCACTACTTGATTTAATGGATGATTGAATGGGGTGATGGCTACAGCCAACCCCAAGGGTTCTCTGGTGGTAAAAATCTTCCTGGCTTTCCCAGTTGGTGAAATATCGCAAGAAAAAATTTGTCCATCATCCTTCAAACACTCAATAGCCGCAAACATCAATACATCATGTGCCCTGCCTGTTTCATAGATGGCTTCTCTTATGGCCAATCCAGATTCTGCACTAATCACCCTAGCAAACTCTTCTTTCCTTTCTACTAGAAGTTGGCGGGTTTTGTCAAGTATTAAATAACGTTCATAGCGTGTCAGTTTTTTTCCTCCTGCAAGCCCAGCTTCAATCGAGGCCTTTGTATCAATAGCAGTGGCAAGTCCAACCGTTCCTACCAATCGTTGGTCATAGGGACTCTTTACCTCTAAAAAAGTGGTTGATTCTATTGGTTTTCCAGCTACATAGCTTGAAAGTTTGATTGCTTCTGACATATAAATATTTTTAAGAATTTGTACCGTTAATGGTGAAATCGAATATGTCGAAATTGCGGGGATCTCCTGCAGCTTTCCTCAAATAAACTGAATTGAGCGGATGTGAGATGATCATAGGTACCATCTCCTCATATCTTCCTCCATGTGAACGAAGTGTTCCATCCAACGCAGAAAGATCATGGTACTGAGGACGCCTTCCAACTACCACATTCCTGCCCGATAAAACAACCAAATCTCCAATCCTGTCTGCCGGTTGCTCCAAAATTCGAACAGCAGTTGCCTTATCATAAACTTCAGTGATGCCTTCCAATCCCATCAACCAATTCTTAACATCATTGATGATGGCCTTGTCTGCAACATGTATAACGATGTATGAACCTAGTGCGCCATGGTGTTTTACATAAGGGTCTGTAATTGGACAAATAACCCTGAATTGATTGCCGAATTGCGCTTCCAGAAGATCTTCTACAAACAAAACATTTGGTGTTCCATCTTCATGAATCTTTGCATTCATGCCATGATCCGCCGTGGCTCCTACAATTGCTCCCAGATCAACAAGCTTTCCTATTTCCGTATCCATGGCTTCATAAAAAGCCAACGACTCTTCTGCAGTAGGATCATATGTATGCTGCATGTAATCGGTAAGTGATAAATAGAGGAAATCAGCAATGCCTTTCTCTATCAATGCCACGCCTGCTTGCAAAACAAATAAGCTAGCGTCTGGACTATAAATTGCTGGGGTAGGGTGGCCTACAATTTCTTCAACATTCTCAATTCCATGGGTTTCAATCGTTGCTTGATTTGCCTTTTCTGCTGAAAAAGCGATCCCTTTCAATTTAAATGAAAGGATGTCACGCAACTTTTCTTTTGCCGTTACAACCGCAACTTTTCTGCCGGAATTGGCTGCTGCAGCTAGAATGGTTTCCGCACGCAAATATTCTGATGAATTCATCATCACCTCTCTGTCTTTTGCCTCTTCATAAAAAAAGTTTCCTGAAATACCATGAACGGCAGGTGTTACACCTGTAACAATGGACGAATTGTTCACGTTGGTAAATGAAGGCAAGGCGCCTCTAACCATCCCACGATAACCTTCCCTTGTTAATTTCTCAAGATTCGGCATCCTTCTGAACGCCATTGTAGTATCTAAATATTCATCTGCAGAACCATCTATGCAAATTACTACGATAGGCTTCGATGCTGGATGATAAGTGCGGTCATTAATGCTGAACGATTGGGTTGAGATTGATGTCATATAAAATAAGAATAATTGAAGATGTAAAGATAGAATGCAACAAAATTAACATTCTTATCTTAACTGATGTCAAAAAAGCCCGCATATCCAAAATCCTCTCCTGCGTTTCAAACTTTCAATTGCATCATCAACAATTTTTTTTTATCCTCGAAATTTGTAGTTACCCACATCACAAGATTCAATTGTGGAAATACCTTGATAGATTTGATAGGTTTACAGGAGATAAACAATTACTTTTAGTTTGTATTACTAGTGCCAATATTAAATTAACACACCTATTTCTAACATAAGATCTCAAAAATGACACAAGAAAAAGCTCAAATTGCAGTTGAAGAAGTATTCTCACTATATGAAAAATTCGGATCGGAAGATTATATTGGCGAACCGGTTTCTCAAATTGAACACATGTGTCAAGCTGCACAATTGGCTGAAGATGAGGGTTATGACAACGAAGTCATCCTTGGCGCTTTTTTTCATGACATCGGACATCTCTGTGAACACATCATGCACACAGAGCAAATGGATGGATACGGGGTTGTTGACCACGAAAAATTGGGTAGAGAATTTTTACAGTCAAAAGGATTTTCTTCAAAAATTTCAACCTTGGTTGAAAGCCACGTTTTGGCTAAAAGATTCCTAACTTTCAAATACCCGGAATATTACGAAAAACTCTCAGAAGCTAGCCGTCAAACGTTGGTCATGCAGGGTGGTGTTATGTCCCAAGAAGAAGCTGCAACTTTTGAAGCTGATGAGTTTCATCCCTTGTACATCAAATTGAGAGAGTGGGACGACAAAGCCAAAGAAATCAATTGCCCTTTGCCATCCTTGGAAAAATATAAATTGATTGCATTGAACCATCTTTTGTCTCAACAATAAAAGACAATGAAATCGTTTTACACAAACTGTAACAATGTAAATATGATTTTTCAAGTCATCTTTCAATCCGTTATTGGAGGTTTTAATTTACATTATGTCTGAAAAATCAGTTGTAAAGAAAAGTTTTATCGACAAGCAAAAACTGCTTCCCATCTACGCAGCCATTGTTGCTTTTCTCACTTATGCATCTGTATACGCATTCAGAAAACCTTTTACAGTAGCCACTTTCGACGGAATAAAGTATTGGAATATTTCTTATCAAACCCTGCTGATCATTTCTCAGGTGCTGGGTTATATGCTTAGTAAATTCTATGGTATAAAATTCATCGCTGAACTGAAACGCCTTGGTCGATGGAAAACAGTCCTGATACTCATGAGCATTTCATGGGGTGCTCTTTTCTTTTTCGCATTGGTGCCACCTCCTTTTGGTATGATTTTCTTGTTCATAAACGGATTCCCCTTGGGCTTTTTGTGGGGGATTATTTTCAGTTATGTTGAAGGCCGACGATCTACCGATTTTATTGGTTCCGTTTTGGCTATCAGCTTCATCTTTGCAGGTGGCTTTTGTCGTTCTATTGCCAAATGGTTATTGATTGATTTGCATGTCACCGAATACTGGATGCCTTTTGCAACTGGATTGATTTTTGCCTTGCCTTTGGCCCTGTTCATTTTCTTGCTGGAAAAAATACCTCCTCCCACAGAATTGGATGTGAGCGAAAGAACCGAACGCCTTCCTATGACCAAGGATGACCGGAAAAGATTTCTAAAAATGTTCAGCTTGGGGATTGTAGCGGCAACAATCACCTACACGCTGCTTACCGTAATTCGGGATATTCGTGACAATTACATGTCGAACATCTGGCAGGAACTCGGATATGGAAATAATTATTCAATCTTCACCCAAACTGAAACCAGAACTTCAATTGTCATATTAATCATCATCAGCCTCTTGGTGCTAATCAGAAAAAATGCAAAGGCTTTCAGGGTTATCCATTTTATCATCATCACAGGGTTTCTGTTGGCAGGGATTTCTTCTTGGCTCTTCGTGACCGGTAAAATGAGCGGTATTGTTTGGATGCAACTGGTCAGTTTAGGACTTTACATGGGATACATTCCTTTCCAATGCATTTTTTTTGAAAGGATGATCGCAACATTCAAGGTTAAAGGGAATGTTGGATTCCTCATGTACATTGCTGACGCTTTTGGTTACCTAGGCAGCGTGTTGGTCATGCTCTCGAAAGAGTTTTTTAGCGTGAGTGTAAAATGGTCTAGCCTTTACTCCCAAGGTGTAGTTATTGTTTCCATCATTGGAATTTCAGCTTCCATTCTCTCTCTCGTTTACTTCAACAACAAATATCGTTTGCTAAAACAAATCATATAATGCAAAAGTCTGCTTTGGTTATTGGTGCTGGTATCGTGGGTCTGTCATTTGCTCGTGCCTTGTCAATGAACGGTTATTCTGTAACGGTAATTGAAAGAAATGAAAAAGCTGTTGGCGCTTCCATCAGAAATTTCGGGATGGTGCTTCCTGCTGCCCATCCAGATGGCCTTTTATACAACCGTGCCATGCGATCTCGAAACATATGGAAAGAAGTTTGCACAGAAGCAAAAATATGGCATGATGAAGTTGGGTCATTGCAACTTGCCTATGCCGCAGACGAATGGACGGTTCTCAACGAATTGCATCATCATTATGAAAGCAGGGGATACAAATTGCTCAATAAAAATCAAACACTAAAATCCTCTCCATCAATATCCTCCAATAACTTACAGGGGAGTTTATTTAGCAAGGATGAAATCATAGTTGACCCCCGTGAAGCAATCTCAAAGATTCCTGCATGGCTTGAGGAAAAATATAAAGTGAAATTCATTTGGGGGAGAGCCATTTCCCATATAGAATATCCTGCTGCATTTGCCGGTAAAGAGTCATTTGTAGCGGATGAAATATTTATTTGTTCAGGTACTGATTTCGAAACCATTTATCCTGAGGTATTTAAAGCCGCCAACATCACAAAATGCAAGCTTCAGATGATGCGAATCGTTTCCCAACCTGATCAGTGGAGATTGGGTCCTATGCTATGTGCCGGATTGTCTCTTGTAACTTATTCAAGTTTTAGCGTTGCACCTTCTCTCAATATCCTTAAAAAAAGAATTCAAAATGAATTCCCTGAATATATTAAATGGGGAATTCATGTAATGGTTTCTCAGAATGAATCGGGTGAACTGTGCATCGGTGATTCTCACGAATATGGCCTTACGCATGATCCTTTTGACAAAATGACCATCAACAAACTTATCCTTGATTACCTTAAAAATTTTATCCAATTCAAAGACATGCAAATCTGTGAAACGTGGAATGGAATCTATCCAAAGATGACCCATGGTGAAACCGAATTCATACACAAACCTCAACAGGGGGTAACCATTGTCAATGGCATGGGTGGCGCTGGAATGACCCTTTCTTTTGGTCTTGCAGAAGAATTGATTCATGGGACCTTACCCATTTGATTTTTATTTGCTGGTTTTGATACAATTGATGATTCTCCTTCTATTTATGTTATTTTTCATAAGATGAAATTGACATGGTTTTCGATTTTTTGATCAAAAAAATGTCGCATTACATAAAATATGCTTATTTTAAAGTAATTAACCAAGACAACGATTGCCATGTCACTTCATTTCGCAGATTATCTGATCATATTTATTTATTTTGTTTTCGTCATTGCTGTAGGTTTTGTTATCAAAAGAAAAATTAAGTCAAGCAACGATTTTTTAAACAGCAATCGTAGCATCCCACTCTGGATTACGAGCCTTGCTTTTATCTCTGCCAACCTCGGTGCTCAAGAAGTTCTCGGCATGGTCGCCTCCGGCGCGAAATACGGAATCATGACCGTCCACTTTTATTGGGTTGGTGCCATCTTCGCCATGATTTTCCTAGGCGTTTTTATGATGCCTTTTTATTACGGCAGCAAAGCGCGTAGCGTTCCTGAATACCTTTCAATGAGGTTTGATGAAAAAACAAGGGGATTAAACGCCATCACATTTGCAGTAATGACCATATTCTCATCTGGGATTTCTTTATACGCATTAGCTAAACTTTTGGAGGTTATTCTCCATTGGAACTTTGATATCTGTATCTGGGCCGCCGCTGGAATTGTGATGGTATACACTTTTACTGGTGGACTAACCAGTGCTGTTTACAATGAAGTATTGCAGTTTTTCTTGATTGTACTCGGACTTTCACCATTGGTGATTGTTGCACTTCAAGATGCCGGTGGATGGGATTCCATTAGAACCAACCTCCAGCCTGAACTGACACATGCTTGGAAATACATGGGCGATGCTGATGCCAACCCAATGGGAATTAATTTCATGTCGCTCATATTTGGCTTGGGTTTTGTGATGTCCTTCGGATATTGGTGCACAGATTTCCTGGTTGTTCAACGTGCTATGATTGCAAAAAATATGAGCGCGGCTCAACGTACGCCAATCGTTGCAGCCATCCCCAAATTATTAATGCCCCTAATTGTTGTTTTGCCTGGTGTCATCGCCATCACGCTGATGCAACCCGCGCTTCAATCCAAAGGATATAGTATTCCATTAGACGCTTCCGGCGGATTGGATTATACCATGACACTCCCTTCAATGATTGCACATTACTACCCAAGTGGATTGCTCGGTGTCGGTATTACCGCTTTGATTGCATCTTTCATGAGCGGTATGGCTGGCAATGTAACAGCATTTAATTCAGTTTTCACATACGATATTTACCAATCTTATTTTGTAAAAAACAAGACTGATAAACATTACTTGCAAGTGGGTAAAATGATCACCTTGGTAGGCATTTTGCTTTCTATTCTTACAGCTTATGTTGCCAAAAGCTACAATAACATAAATGACTTCTTGCAGCTTGTTTTTAGCTTTGTAAATGGACCGCTTTTTGCAACGTTCTTATTGGGTATGTTCTGGAAAAGGACCACGGGGCATGGTGCATTTTGGGGACTGATGGCAGGAACCATGGCAGCAGCAATTACACATGGCCTCACCATCGCAGAAGGAAAAGGCGGATGGATTTCCCCAATTTATGAAATAAAAAGCGGAATGGGACAGGCTTTCATTGTTGCTTCTTTTTCGTGGTTGGCAAATTTTATAACCACAATAATTGTAAGTTTACTCACCAAAGCCAAGCCAGATAGCGAATTGAAAGGATTGGTGTATTCGCTTACAGAAAAAGTTCACGCATCGGAAACCAAGTGGTATTTGAAAGCAGCACCACTGAGCATAATTTTATTGATTATCACCATTATTTTAAACATCCTTTTATTCTAAAATATTCTTATGCTAGAAAGATTCAATCAACTCAGCTTTGTTATCGGATTATTCTTCATATTGGTTTCTGTGATTTTGGTTGGAGGATATTTCATGACCGAAAAACTCGCCCATGCCATCAACCTTTACACGGGCCTAGGAATGTTCATCTTCGGTGTTTTTATGATTCGAACCAAAGCCTAAACTTTAAACCGACAACTTTCAACTTTTGTAGACAACCTCAAACTAAAAAAATGGCAGCACAACCTTGGCAAAATGGGAAGGTCATTCGAATAGAAGATGAAACAGCTTCTACCAAACGTTTTTGGATTGAGTTGACCGAGACAGATCGTTTTGATTTTAAACCCGGTCAGTTTGTATCATTAGAACTTCCCATTCATGAACAACAAAGCAAAAGGTCTCGCAGCTATTCCATTGCCTCAGCACCGGATGGAACAAATGTTTTTGAATTGGTTATCGTGCTTATGGAAGGTGGTTTAGGCACTTCTTATTTATTTACTGAAGCAGTTGTTGGAACTCAATTTCCAGTAAGAGGTCCAATGGGGCATTTCACCCTTCCCGAAACAATTGATACTGACATTTTTATGGTCTGTACGGGCACAGGAATTGCTCCTTTTCGCTCAATGGTTCAACACATTCACCACAACAACATCCCTCATAAAGACATCTATTTAATTTATGGGACAAGAAAATGTGCCGATGGACTGTATCTCGAGGAAATGTTCGATCTTAAACAGAAACTGCCTGGTTTCCATTTTATCCCCACATTCTCTAGAGAAACCAGCGTTGATAAAGGCCACTGCATTGGCTATGTACATGCCGTATATGAACAACTTCTCGAAGAAAAAAAGGAAGAATCCCAATTTTATTTGTGTGGTTGGAGGGACATGATCAACGACGCGAGGCAACGCCTGCAGCAAAGTGGGGTCGACAAAAAAATGATACATTTCGAATTATACGGATAGACATGCAAACAAACAACACCACTGCAATCATAACTGGAGGTGCATCTGGATTGGGTGCAGCTACAGCAAGACTTTTTATTGAAAAAGGGATTAAAGTGGCAATCATTGACACCAATTTGTATAAAGAGGAACTTTTTGCTGAAGAAATTGGTGCTAAAGCCTATTGCTGTGACGTATCTTCTGAAAATGAAGTCAACGCGACGCTTAAAAAAATCATTTTAGACCTAGGTACTCCCAGAATTTTAGTGAATTGTGCAGGTATCGCAACCCCTGCTAAAATTGTTGGGAAGCAAGGTGTAATGCCGCTCGATTTCTTTCAACACATAATCAACGTGAACCTTTTCGGAACTTTCAACATGTTGAGATTATGCGCCGAAAAAATGATGTCGTTGGACGTACTTGAAGATGATCAACGCGGTGTAATCATTTCTACAGCTTCTATTGCTGCTTTTGAAGGACAAATTGGCCAATCTGCCTATGCTGCATCAAAAGGTGCCATAGTTAGCCTCACGTTGCCCGCCGCCCGTGAATTTGCAGCATTTGGAATCAGGGTTAATTCTATTGCTCCGGGTGTTTTTATGACACCACTTGTCGCCAATCTCCCAAAAGAAGTTCAAGAAAACCTGGCACTTTCTATTCCAAATCCAAAGCGCCTTGGAATGCCGGAGGAATTCGCTAAATTGGTCCTACACATTGTTGAGAATAATTATATCAACGGTGAAACAATTCGATTGGATGGTGCCTTAAGAATGCAATCAAAATAAAAGTAAAATCAAAAACATGAAAATTTCAGTCAAATCAATTTCTTTTTTATTCTTATTTACAGTCATCAATCTATCAATCAACGCACAACAAAAAATGAACGAAAATTGGGCAGAGTGGGCAAATTTCAAAAAATATGCATCCCAGAACAGCAAAGTAACAAGTCCCGCAGCAAAAGAAAGACGAGTAGTCTTCTTGGGGAACTCAATTTTCGAAGGTTGGCTAAATCTTCGCCCTGAATTTTTTGCAGGAAAACCGTATTATGATAGAGGTATAAGTGGACAAACAACCCCTCAAATGTTGCTTCGTTTTTATGAAGATGTTTTGGCGTTGAATCCTGTTGTTATGGTTCTTAAAGCAGGAATTAATGACATAGCCCAAAACAATGCCCCTTACGACCAAACCCATACCCTTAACAACATCAAAGCCATTGCACAACTGGCCAGAGCCAATAAAATAAAAGTCATACTTTGCTCAGTGTTGCCTGCAAATGAATTTAGATGGAGACCAGGACTAGAGCCAGCCGATAAAGTCATCTCACTCAACATTGAAATTAAAAAATTTGCTGACGAAAATAAATTCTACTACTTAGATCTTTACTCATCTGTAGTGGATGATAAAAAAGGCATGAAAAAAGAATATTCTGAAGATGGGGTTCATCCTACTGTTGAGGGATACAAAGTGATGGAGCCTTTACTGGAAGAAGCCATTGCCAAAGTAAAAAAGTAATTTTTTTGAAATGATTTTCTTCATTCAATCCCATCATTGAATCAATAATTAATGCTTCAACTCATTTCTAGGGCAGCTTTTTTTGCAGAAAACATTTCAGTTGTTTCATGTAATCAACAGTATACTTACAAAGAGTTGCTTTCAAAGTCCGAATCCATTGCCGGTGGCAGGAAGGCTTGATTTATTCGAGGATCGTATTGTTTTTATGATTGAACCTGGCTTTGATTATGTAGCCACCCAATGGGCTATTTGGCGTGCTGGAGGTATTGCAGTTCCTCTTTGCATTACTTATCCTGAAGATGCTTTGCTTTATGTTGCGGAAGATACAAAATGCACCCAAATCATCGCTTCCTCCTCATTTGCTGTCTTAGCATCTTCTGTGGCAGCAAAATCCAGTGCCTCATTTTCTTTGGTTGACAACTGTCTTTCAAATAAAACAATTCTTCCTGTTATAGATGAAAATCGAAGGGCCATGATTCTCTACACAAGTGGAACCACCAGCAAGCCCAAAGGTGTCGTTACTACCCACCTCAACATCAATGCACAAATAAAATCTCTAATTGAAGCTTGGAAATGGTCTTCGAAAGACCATACATTGTGTGTGTTGCCTCTGCATCATGTTCATGGAATTATCAATGTGATTGGATGTGCATTGTGGAGCGGTGCCACCTGCGAATTTCTGGCGAAATTTTCTCCTAAAGATATTTTTGATAAATTCCTTGAAGGAAAAGTCAACGTTTTCATGGCTGTTCCTACCATTTATTTCAAACTTATAGCCCATCTTGATGACCAATCTGGTTCATACCAAGCTGAAGTTAAAACCTGCCTTGAAAAATTTCGATTGATGGTTTCAGGCTCTGCTGCACTTCCCATATCAGTAATGGAAAAATGGAGTTCTGTCAGCGGACATGATTTGCTCGAACGATATGGCATGACAGAAATAGGCATGGGAATCAGCAATCCCTATGAGGGCCTTCGCAAACCTGGTTTTATAGGCAAACCACTTCCCGGTGTTCGGGTAAGGCTCACAGATGATGCAAATAATGAAATTTACGGTGAGCCCGGAGAAATTCAAGTGAAAGGGGACACTGTATTTTCCCAATATTGGGGAAAACCCGATGCAACTGCTTCCTCTTTTACTAAAGACGGGTGGTTCAAAACTGGTGATATCGCTGAAATAATAGACGGAAGTTTTCGCATTCTCGGCAGAAATTCCACCGATATCATTAAATCGGGGGGGGTATAAAATATCAGCCCTGGAAATTGAAGAGTGCATTAGAACAGAGAAAAATATAATTGATTGTAGTGTAGTTGGAATACCAGACGACGAATGGGGAGAGTTGATTGCCGTAGCATTGATAGCAGAAGAATCCTTTGAACTTGCGTTGATGATGGATTCTCTTAAAAACAAACTGCCTGGATATAAAATGCCTCGAAAGTTCAAATTACTTTCTGAGCTCCCGCGTAATATCATGGGTAAAGTCACAAAAAATGAACTTAAAAAAGTATTCATATGTAAATATACGGCGTTGCAATGCTAGCTGCTTGCTATTTCGCAGGACTAATTATTGGGGAAATCCTCAGCAGCATCTTTCACATCGAAGGCAACCTTGGTGGAGTTGGGTTTGCAATGCTTTTTCTTATCCTATTGTCTGACTGGCTAAAAAAGAAAAATCTTTTTCATGTTGACTATGAAAGTGGCATCGGTTTCTGGACTTCCATGTACATTCCAATTGTAATAGCCATGGCTTCAATCCAAAACGTTCATGCAGCCTTGTCTAGCGGTACTGTTGCTCTAGTGGCTGGAACTAGTGCAACATCTCTTTGTTTTTTTTTAATTCCAATGCTTACCAAATTAAGTAAAAAAAATGCTGAACAATGATGCAAATGATTGAAGATGTATTTGTGAAGAACGGGTTGATTTTTTCTTTCCTGTTGGTTGGACTAATGATGCTCATCGCTGAATATCTCTCTAAAAGAGTCTTGAAAAATAAGATACCCGGTGTCGCCTTGGCCATTATTCTGGGTCTCATTCTAGCAGGATTCGGAAAAGAAAAAGGGATTTCAAACATTGCTGTTTTCTCAGGAATGGCCATATTAGGTGGTACAATGTTGCGTGATTTCGCCATCGTTTCAACGGCATTAGGAGCAAGTTTTGAAGAAATTAAAAAAGCAGGATGGATTGCCATTTTATCCCTATTTATAGGCATACTTTTTTCATTCTGCATCGGTTCTTTTGTAGCAATTGCTTTTGGATTTCATGACGCCAAAAGCATTGCAACAATTGCATCTGGTACATGTACTTTTATTGTTGGACCTATTACAGGGAATGCAGTTGGCGCTTCTTCTGAGATTATCACCTTGAGCATCGCTGCTGGAGTTGTAAAAGTTGTTATTGTTACCATTTTTACTCCGTTATTGGCAAAACGGATTGGGCTTGTTGACAAGAACGCCGCTATGGTTTTTGGAGGCATAATGGGAACTACCAGTGGTGTTTCTGCAGGACTAGCTGCTACAGACATGAAATTGGTTCCCTATGGTGCGATAACGGCTACTTTTTATACTGGATTGTGGCTTGTTTAATTTGCCCGTCTATTTTATTTCCTATATTGAAATTAATAATCTCCTAAATTTAAAATGCTTAACTTTTATCTGCGATTTCCTCTTCCAGACCTGTTTATCAATTTAGGAATAATTGTATCATACCGAATTTGCTGATCAGGTTTACAAAATTGTCGCATTTCATAGAAATGTTGATACATTTTTAAATCAGACTCTTTTGATTTTTCAGAAATCAATTTGATTAATTGCTGAACACTGCTATCTTTAGGAGATACTTCCATATGCTTATACAGGCTGTCTTTTAAATCCCTGATTTCATCCCAAACAGGTCGCATATTCTTAAAGTACAACTCTTTCCTTGCCTTGAAAGTATCTATTTGAATAGAATCCAATCCAATCTCTTTATAAATCGCCATGGAAGGATTCTCCCTCTTTTTTCTTACAATTTCTTTTTCATTTGGAGATTTAAAAAGAAATACGGCAAGCACAATGTTGCTTATCATTAAAACAACCACTAAAAACAAAATCCATTTGTATTTATTCTTGCTCATTACGGGGTTTCAGTTAAATTTTCGTAAGGATTTAAATTTTGTTGAACATATTCTGCAGCAATGTTCTGTGCATTTTCATCAATATCCTTTTCTTGGGTTACGTTTGCCACCAAGAAATATCCGTTTATCAATATAAACAACGCAGCAACACCTATTGAAAATGAAGGAGTCATGAGAAATTTTAAATAGGGAAACACAAAACCATTATCCTCTTTGGCCATTCTACCTTGCAGCCTTGTATAAAAGTATGGAGAGGGTTCTGCCCTTCCTATGCCTTCAAGACTATTGATAATGTCTTCTGGAGTATGTTTGATTTTCATTATTTCTGTTTACTTTATAATAGATGCTTAATTAAACAAAATATTGCGCTCATTACAAGGTATAAAACTTTTTTAATATTTCCTTTAGATTTGTTCTCGCCCTATGTAAGAGCGATTCGACAGCAGACAATGAGGTATTCATAATCTCTGCTACCTCTTGATAACTCAATCCCTCGACTTTGTTTAAAATGAACGCAATCTGTTGATTTTCAGGTAGTTTTTTAATTGCTTTGAATAAAATTGCCGATGTTTCACGCTTATCCAAAGCCACTCCTGGATGGTGAAAATCTGGTAACTCAACAGTTTGCTCATTGTTTTCCCCCCATAAGGGACTCATGAAGCCAAATCTTTTTTTTCTTTTCTTTTTCCTTAGAAATTCCAAAGCACTGGTTACTGAAACCCTATAAACCCAAGTTGAGAGAGCTGACTCCCCTTTAAACTGTGAAATCGATTCAAGAATTTTTATGAAGACATCCTGAGAGACATCTTCTGCATCTTCTTGGTTTTGTAAAAACCCCAGTACTGTGTTGAATACTAACGCCTTACGGGTAGTTACGAACTCCCGAAATGCATTTTCGTCTTTTTGCTTCAATCCTATAATCAGTTCCTGCTCTGTCAACTTAATATTGATAATTCATATGTTTCAAAAATAAAGATAGGCAATAACCCATCTTATCATTCACTCTTCTTGTTAAGAGTTA
>JBILHX010000242.1:0-2597 GCA_044350285.1 Chitinophagaceae bacterium
TTTTGCGGATGCAGATCCAACGTTGACGCCAGACGGGTTGTTGTTGTATCGACTCGGCAAAGCCATAAAGGACGACAGGTTGGTGGAGTTTGGCAAGTGGGCAAATCAACAATTTTCATTCAAAGATGTAGCAGGATCCATGAGGATGAGAAGGATAGAAAATTTATTGAGCAATGCAACGATAGACAAGACTGCGGCGAATTATAAACCAGCAAATGCTTCATGGATCAATGATGTGCAGGTGATGACAACAAGGACAGAAAAAGGATTGTTTTTGGGAGCGCATGGTGGACACAATGCAGAAAGCCACAACCACAATGATGTTGGTGATTTCATCATCTATCAAAAAGGGCAACCTATGATTATAGATGCAGGTAGGGGAAATTATACAGCAAGAACTTTTTCTAGTCAGCGCTATCAGTTGTGGTTTACTACCTCAGCTTATCACAATTTGCCGTTAGTAAATGGGTATGGACAAAAAGAAGGAAGGCAATTTGAAGCGAAAGATGTTAGTTATCTTTCTAACGAAAAAGAGACATCGGTGACAATGAATATTGCCGCTGCTTATCCAAAGGAAGCTGGATTAAATTCATGGATTAGAAAGGTGAAATTGAACAGGGCTAAAGAGCAGGTTGAAATAACAGAAACATATGAGATGAATGAAGTCAATGCCCCTGTTCAAGAGGTTTTCATGACGATATGTGATGTTGATTTGAGCAAGAAAGGAGAAGTTGTTTTGAAAGGAAATGCAGGAGTTGCGCTTACCATGAAATACGATGCATCGGCTTGGAATATCAGCACAGAACTGCCTTCAACAGAAGGGATGGAATACAAGAGTTTCAAGAAGAAATGGGGCGGAAATAAGATCACCCGAATAATTCTTACAAGCAACACTTCAACTCAGAAAAAAGGAAATCACAAAATTGTTTTTTTACCCAATTAACTAAGTAAATTATCTTTTGATTTCAACGCGGGTGCCAACAGGCAAGATTTTATACAAGTCTTGGATGTATTCATTTTTGGTGCTGATGCATCCCTGTGTCCAATTCTGATATATGTCAACCGTAAAATCCTGGTCAGGCCATGTGCCATGAATCCCAATGCCACCGCCTATTTTAGCGTTTTTTGGAATTATTCCTTTGGCTTTTCGGTCATTGAATTTTTGGATGCTCTCCTGTGTTGGATAATCTATCAACATCATACGGTCCCACTTCTCATGTTTCCTTTTTTGAACGATGTGAAAGACCCCCTCAGGAGTTCTTCTATCTCCTTCAATTAATTTATCGCCTAGATCTTTGCTTCCAAAAACAACGGGATAGGTTATCAACAGCTCACCTGTTGAGTCCAACAGGTTCAATTCATAAGCACTTTTTTCAACCACGATGCTGTATGTGTTGTTGGTGACATTTGAAAACTTAAATGTTTTCTTTTTTTCAAAAGAAGTGTTGGAAAACAGGATCAACAGTGCTGTTGAAATTATGATTGTTTTCCTTTGTTTAAATTGTTTCATCATCTAGTATTACAACGGGAAATTAATACAAATCAATATCTCGGACTTGTTAATTTGTAAAAATTTATGATTAAACTCATCAATATCCTTTTCTCTGCAAGTAAAGTAGTACAGACTTCACTTTCAGCATTGTTGCCATTTTTCAAAGAATGATTTGAAATGGTTGAATATTTCTGTTTCGTTTGAGGACTTTATCAGTTGATTGGGAAACAACGGGCTCCCAATGCCGTAAGCATCAGCACCTGCCACTTTATACGTCTTAAGGTCATCGCTTCCAACGCCACCCGTTGGCATCAGCTTTATTTGAGGGAACGGTGCTTTTATCGCCTTGATAAATTCAGGACCTAAATGGGATGCTGGAAAAACTTTAACCATTGATGCGCCAAGCGACCAAGCCGTGTATATTTCTGTTGGAGTAAAGGCGCCAGGGAAAATGGGAACACCCATAGCAACACATTTTTCGATGACTTCTTTCACAACAATTGGCGTTACGATAAAGTCTGCACCAGCCTCCAAAGCGTCTTGAAGATCTTGAAGATTACACACTGTTCCGGCGCCAACGTGAATAGCCTCACCAAAGTTAGTTTTTGCTTTTTTTATCATCCCTGTAGCTCCATTTGTATTCATGGTAACTTCAATGGTTGTAAAACCAGTTTCAATATACAATGGGAATAATTTCTCAAAATCGTTCGTACTTAAATTGCGAATGATTCCTACGATGGGAACCTTTTCAAATGCTGTCCATGAAAACATGTTGTTCTTTATTTTATGGGATTAATCGCTTGATTTAAAATTTGCCATTGTCCTGCAATGGTAGCCTTATCGATAATATCACTTGATAAAATATTGGTTCGCTTTAACAATCCCAACTCTTCCAATGCCAACGCATAAAATGTCTGCAGGTGATTGTTGCAACACAAGATAATTGGTGTTTCATCATCACCCAACAATGTGCGAAGCTCCGATCCTATAAGCAAACCACTTAAATAATTGCTGTTTTGGCTTTTATCAAAGTGGTCAAAAAGTTGGTTTGTCCTGACAGAAAAAACATTGTGCAATAGCGCATTATTGGAGGAAACATGAATGC
>JBILHX010000243.1:0-2595 GCA_044350285.1 Chitinophagaceae bacterium
ATTTGGAAAAACAGACAAAATTATTGGTGGAGCAGCTACCTATGTTAGTTTGGCTGCATCTTATTTTACAGAAGACGTGGCATTGATAGCAGTGGTGGGCGACGATTTTCCACAAGAATACATCGACTTGTTAAACAACAAAGGTATTAATACCAAAGGTTTGCAGGTTAAGGCAGGCGAAAAATCGTTTTTCTGGAGTGGCCGTTATTTCAATGACATGAACAGCAGAGAGACCTTGGTAACAGAATTAAATGTACTGGCTGATTTTGACCCAATTGTACCAGCTGGCTTGGAGAGCCCAGATTATTTGATGTTGGGTAATTTGGCCCCTATTGTACAAAGTACTTTAATTTCTAGACTTAAAAACAGACCCAAATTGATTGTAATGGACACCATGAATTTTTGGATGGACATTGCGATGGACGATTTGAAAAAGACCATTGGCATGGTTGATGTGTTAAGCATCAACGATGAAGAAGCTAGACAATTGTCTGGCGAATACAGTTTGAGAAAAGCGGCAAGAAAAATATTGACCATGGGCCCTAAATATTTAATTATTAAAAAGGGTGAACATGGTGCCTTGTTGTTTTTTGAAGAGGAAGTTTATTTCGCTCCTGCGATGTTGTTAGAAGACGTGTTCGACCCAACGGGTGCTGGAGATACATTTGCTGGTGGTTTTATTGGATGGTTGGCCAGCACAGATGATATAAGTTTTGAAAACATGAAACGCGCCTTGATTTACGGAAGTGCATTGGCGAGTTTTTGCGTTGAGAAATTTGGAACCGAAAACATATTGGACATTGATGCCAATAAATTAAGAGATAGGGTAAGCGATTTCCGTCGCTTGTCTTATGTCGACTTTTTAACTGACTAAACTTATGCTTACGGCGCATCAGGTTTTGGATGGATACACCCAAGGGATATTCCCAATGGCTGATCCGGATGAAGGTGATGCAATTTATTGGTATGAGCCTACCATGCGTGGCATTATTTTGCCCGAAGAATTCCACATACCTAAAAACCTTAAAAAGCTTTATTTAAAGAAACCATTTGAATTAAGGTTGAATGGTGATTTTAGATTGTGTATGGAGAATTGTTCAAAGCGCGATGAGACATGGATTTCTGAAGAAATTATTGAAGTGTATTCAGGTTTGAATAAAATGGGCTTTGGATTTAGTTTTGAAGCCTGGCTCGACGGTGAAATGGTAGGAGGCTTGTACGGGATAGCCATGGGGAAAGTATTCTTTGGCGAAAGCATGTTTCACACGGCCACCAATGCCAGTAAGATAGCCTTGGTGTTTTTAGTCGATTGGCTAAAGATGCATGGGTTTACATTGCTCGATTGCCAGTTTATCAACGAGCATTTGTTGCAATTTGGTGCTAAGGAAATACCACAAAAGGAATTTTTGGAATTGTTGGATGAGGCTTTGGTGCAGGGATGAAAAAATGGGACTTAAAACTCTCTTAATTTCCCAATAAAAATTCATTAAGTTTGCAACATAAACCATGATTCGTTCAATTAAAAAACTATTGGTGGCTAACCGCGGAGAAATTGCCATTCGTGTAATGCGCACTTGCCGTGAGTTGGGTATAAAAACTGTTGCCGTATACAGCGATGCCGACCGCAATGCGCTGCATGTTCGTTATGCTGATGAGGCCTACAGACTTGGTCCACCGCCTTCGCGCGAAAGTTATTTATTGGCGGATAAAATCATTGAAATATGCAGAACCCATAACGTAGATGCGGTGCATCCTGGCTATGGATTTTTAAGTGAGCGTTCTGAATTTGCCATCAAATTGGCTGAAGCGGGCATCATTTTCGTAGGACCATCTGCTGAGAGTATGGATTTGATGGGAAGTAAAATTGCCAGCAAACAGGCCGTTGAGAAATTTGGGGTTCCTTTGGTTCCTGGATTGAAAGAAGCCATTACAGATATAGAAGCCGCCAAGCTAGTTGCGGTACAAATTGGCTTTCCCGTTTTGATAAAAGCCAGCGCTGGCGGGGGAGGAAAGGGTATGAGAATCGTCAATGGGGTTGACGAGTTTGAACCACAAATGCATATGGCCCAAAGTGAAGCATTGAGTTCTTTTGGTGACGACAGTGTGTTTATTGAAAAATATGTTGCGGCTCCTAGGCACATTGAAATACAATTAATGGCCGATAACCATGGCAATGTGTGTTATTTGTTTGAACGCGATTGTAGTATACAAAGGAGGCATCAAAAGTTGGTTGAAGAAGCACCGAGTGCTGTGTTGACTCCTGAAATGCGCAAGCAAATGGGAGAAGCAGCTGTGAATGTAGCTAGAGCTGCCAACTACAGTGGAGCTGGAACGGTTGAGTTTTTATTGGATGAAAAATTAAATTTCTATTTTTTAGAAATGAATACCCGTTTGCAAGTTGAGCATCCAGTAACCGAATTAATAACAGGTTTGGACTTAGTAAAAGAACAAATACGTGTGGCTGAAGGTCATCCTTTGAGTTTTACCCAAGACGATTTGAAAATCAATGGACATGCTTTAGAATTGCGCGTATGTGCTGAAGATCCTATGAACAACTTCTTGCCTGATATTGGCACATTGAGCACTTACCGTGTA
>JBILHX010000244.1:0-2593 GCA_044350285.1 Chitinophagaceae bacterium
ATAAAAATCAATAAATTGATTCAACAAATGCTTTTCATTTGCCTTAATAAAAGATATCATTCTATTGACTAAAAAATCAGGAGAAGATAAATCAGTTGTCAATAATTGCATCCGCCAAAACACACCAGGAATACTATTTTTCTTTGGATCAGCAGAAGACCAGTTGTCTAAACAATAAGCAAGAAAGTGGCGGTACAAAATATCTTTTGCTTCGAGATAACAACCTGGTGTTGCTATTTCTCCTTCCATCATATCTTTAGGTTCACCATAATAAAATAAATCGTGTGCCTTGCTTTGAGCAAAATTGGCAATAAGTGCTGAACCTGATGTACGACCGGCACGACCAACCCTTTGCAGAAAATTTGAAGTTAAAGGCGGAACAGAATTATTGATAGCTGTGTTTAAAGTACCTATATCAATACCCATTTCTAAGGTTGATGTGGCAACGATAGTATTTAAAGAATTATACTTGGGTCTTTCCTTAAAATCAATTTCTTTATTCTCTCTATCTTTCCTTTCTAAAATACCTGTATGCTCAGAGGCATAAATACGAGGCGATAAATTCCGGTTATAAACCAACTGGTAATAATTGGGCTTGCTCTTCTGAATTTTACTGTACGTGCCAGTACAAGAATAATCCAGGCACTTTGTATGAATGGAAATAGCATCAGAAGCTGCAACGAATAATTTTGAACCGCAGGTATCGCAAATATGATTTGCTACCTTATTTTCGATCATTATAATAGATGGTTCAATGGCATAATTTTCATTTTCTTCATCGCCCAACTTATTCATTAAACCAATGTTCGTAAAGGTTTCTATTAGCTTACTAAAAAAATCGTTTACAAGACCATGATAATTTGATGCCAAAGGAAAAGACTTAATGAAATAACTCCGGTACCAATTGTTCGTATTTGTATAAGTAGCATCTAAAAGACCTTGACCATGTGCTTTAGTAGTAAGTAATCGTGGAAATCTTGCTCTTGGATGAAACATTTTATTTAAAAAATGTCGGTTATCTCGCATCCAATTTAAATCCCAAAGTTTCAATGATGCATTTCTGAACTTACTTAAATATTCATGATCAATGCCACCTCGTGTTCTTATTCTGTGTAAAATACCGTTTACAAAAGGTAGTAAATCTTTTTCCTGAATCATTGAAAGATTATTCTCAGACAACCATTCCTGCATAGCAGGAAATATGGCTCTGATTTTTTCTTCATCAAATTTTACAGCGGAGGCACCTGATTTTTCCAGTGTTCTACCAATAATTGCATTATAACCAAATTCAGACAAAACTTCCCAATGCATTCGGATGTCAAATTCTTTTTTGAATGAAGGAATGAATTTCATGGCAGCATCACGATAATCAATATCAATATCTACCTTGCCATGATAGTCTGCTGGGAAAAACCGATAATAAAACGCTTCCTCCTGATTCAGCCCAGTTGAATCTGAGTGATTCTTCCAATATTCCGTGAATTGATTTTGCAATGCTGAGATACTTACAAGACCTTGGTTTTGATTAATTATTTTTTGCAATGATGCCCTAAAGGTAAAACGGTAGTTTCTTGCTTCAACAAAACCAGCCTGATGAGCTGCATCCTGCACACTATTGGTAAAGGCTAATATTTTACGGAATTTTTCTGGTCTTGGGTCAAGATCGGATGCCAAAACTTGGCTAACTGTTATGGATGATAAAGTGGCAACCCTTGTACCAATAATGCCCATTGCATTTTCAGTATTACATTCCGGACAAATATGCCTTGCCTTTGTTTCCTTTAACTTCCTTACTGCATGTATTTTTATGGTATGTTCACTTTCTCTTTCATGCAAGCTCATATCGGCTACATGCATACAGTCATTAATTTGGTTGTTGGGTTCATACTCTTCAATATGCTTATGGTTAGGCGTATTGATGAAATAGATATTCTTATGGTTACTAAAAAAGTACTCATATACCTGCTTAGGATCGTGAAAAAAATGGTTCTTGTTATCATCTTTTACACCTAACCAACCACTTGCTCCGCACTCCCTACAATAATAAGATGGCAATGCTTTAGGGTCGTATTTGTCTCCAACTTTATCTTTCCATGTGAATTTTGGCTGTTCATTTATTTCTCTTAAAACACCACTCAATTCTCTTATCCAAATTTGAATTTGTAAATAAAGGAATGGGAATTTTTTTGCACTTCCAATCTTTGCCTCACTGATTAATACTAATAAAGAATTGATTACTTCCTCTCTTGGACTATATTCATTATAGGCATCCCATTCTACCAATCTTTTGAAATCAGGATTTACATCTGCTAATTTTTTAAGCAGTACATCCAGTTTTACAATATTATTGCTTGTTAACGAAACCAAATCTTTCATCAACTTCAATTTCTTCAGTTCTTCACCTAACTGTACGTCATCTAGGGTATCGGGCATTTGCCATAAGCGTTTTTGTCGGGTTATGTAATTTTCATACCTTTCATTCTCCTTTAAACGACTTTCCAATAGCCCAATTTGTCGTGGTATATATTTTTCCAAACTTTCGTCTGGCAGATCAAAAAAGTCATTTACTAAAACCCTGTTTTCTGTAATAATG
>JBILHX010000245.1:0-2592 GCA_044350285.1 Chitinophagaceae bacterium
GCAGGGATTTGGTCCAATGTTAAATTGGTGGGTCTTCCATCAACAAAAATTGTAGGGGAGGCGTTTCTTAAGGAAACATTTCCATCAATATCTACATCTACACCAGGAATATTTTTCATCATCTCACTGGCAGTTTGTCCAGTTGAAATCAAATTCTTCTCAACATTGAATATTTTTCTGTCAACCCCCATTTGCATGAATGGTTTGGTTCCTACTACTTTAATTTCTTCCAGTTGCTTGGCGTCAATAACCAATTTCAAGTTACCCAAATCAACATCTATATTGTTCATCATTTTGGAGAAATCACCTCCTTTCATGTTGATGTCGAATTTGATACTCTTTTCCAAGGTCATAAATCCAATGGCTGTTATTTTCAATTGAAATTGTGCCATAACTGGTAAATTTTCCAAGCTGAAATTTCCATTTCCTTTGGTAAGTTGACCGGCTACAACAACATCTTTTCTTTTTTTGGTTGCTGAATCGTACTTGTTCACAATCAATTGGATTGAAGCTGCTTCAATAGATTTATTGCTCACGGAATCTACTATTCTGCCATAAAACCTTCCCATGTTTAAATTTTGGGGTGCACCTGTTGGCCTTGATCCAGCAGGAGGGTATTGTGCAAAAACTGAGAGGCTAACTAACTGAAATAAAATGAATAGATACTTATACATGAAATTAATTTGAGTATTTGTTTGATGTTTTTAGAGCATTAAACTTTCGCAGATAGGATGTTAAATGAATTTAACATCCTAAATCGTAAAAAGTTTGGTTATCAATTAATTGAGATAGAATTGGGCTGATTATTGGGTCAAAAGGGTTAGAATGACTTGGAAAATACCAATAATAAAACCGAGGACGCCGCCTATAATTTCTACAAAACGAAATTCTTTTGACATGATCTGGTTTAAAATCATCTCCATTTTATCACTCGAGAAACCATAAACCTTTTCAGTAACCATTTTATTTAAGTCCAGTTGAGATTCAAGATTTTTCATGTACGAACCAATTAATTCAGGAAAAATGGTTTCCAACTCCTTCATGAATATGGTTTTGAGCTGATTAATAGTATTATCTCCAATAAACATTGATATAATAGGGAATGCTTCACCGAGTTTTGTGCGCAAAAACTCATCAATTCTAAGCTCAACAAGTGGCATTAATTTCTTGATATTCTCAGGATTTACTATTTTTTCCTCAATCTCTTTGAATGAAATCAATTCAGTGCTCACCAATGTTCCCAATTTTTCAGCAAACTGACGTTGCCTTTTTGGAAATATCCCGTGAAAGGTGATTCCCAGTATTTTTTTAGGCTCTTTTGGGTGAAAAAGCATTTTTATTGCAATCCAATTGGTAAACCAACCTATAAATGCAGAGATAAAAGGGATAAGAATCAGCCAAAAATTCATTGGTATTATTTTAACAAAGCTACGAAAATGAGCTCCTGAAAAAAAACGATTTTGTATAAGAAAATATTTCACCTAAATTTGCCCCTCGTATTAAATACATGGAGGTTGTAGCTCAGTAGGTTAGAGCATCTGATTGTGGTTCAGAAGGTCGTGGGTTCGAGACCCATCATCCTCCCTTCTTTTTTCTCCCCAAGATTCTTAACATTAATTTGTATTCAAAGCAATTCGCTTTGAATTTTTTCATCCTCAAAATTTGTACATTTGAGTATGTCATCAAAACTTATACGTTTTATGTTTAGTAAAAAGTCTTTGCCGATTGTTTTTCTGTTGATTTTTGCAGGATCCCTCATCGCCTTTAATTCATCCGGTTTCGGTAATCCGCCAGATAAGTTCCATGTCATTTTTAAGCAAGTGGCTGAAATGCTGGAAGTGGCTCATTACAATCCCAAGAAAATTGATGACAATTTTTCAAAGGAAATCTTCAAGAAATACATTGATGCCATTGATCCGGATAAAAATGTTTTTCTGGCTGCTGATATCAAGGAACTGAAAAAATTTGAAGTAAGCATCGATGATGAACTTCATGGTTCATCTTTCCAATTCTTTTATGCTGTTGATTTGATTTTTTCAAAGCGAATCAAGGAGTTGAATGCGTTCTATCCTGATCTTCTTCAAAATCCTTTTCAGTTCAATGCTCAAGAATCAATTATACTAGATCCAGAAAAGTTGGAATTCCCCAAAAATGAAGCTGCCAGAAAAGATGCTTGGAGAAAGCGACTTAAATTCTTGACGCTCGATAAATATGCTGACTTTTTAGACCAAAGAAATTTGTTGAAAAAAGGAGATTCTGCCTACAAATCTGACGAAACTTTGGAAAAAGATTCCAGAGCCAAGGTAAAACTTATCATATCCAGAAATTTTGACAGAATCATCAACAAAGTAAAGCCGGAAGATCGTTTTGACATGTTGGTGAATGTAATCACCAATACAATGGATCCTCACACAACCTTTTTCCCTCCAATCGAAAAAAGATCTTTTGATGAGCAAATGAGTGGTCGTTTTTTTGGTATTGGAGCCTCTTTGAAAAGTGATGATGGCGCGATTAGAATTGCCACCATTGTTGCAGGCTTGCCAGCATGGAAATCACAGCAATTTGCAATCGGTGATCAGGTACTCAAAGTTG
>JBILHX010000140.1:0-7547 GCA_044350285.1 Chitinophagaceae bacterium
TTCTTCAACTTCTTCAACTTCTTCAACTTCTTCAACTTCTTCAACTTCTTCAACTTCTTCAACTTCTTCAACTTCTTCAACTTCTTCAACTTCTTCAACCACTTCAACTTCTTCAACTTCTTCAACTTCTTCAACTTCTTCAACCACTTCAATTCCCTCAACTCCCTCAACCTAACCATACTCGGATATCTCATCATTCAGATTGATTCTCGTCATGTTACTCAACCTAATGTGTTTTTACATTTGCTTCATAATAATTTATAAAAACAAAAATTATGGAAACCACATAAAAGAAGCCCGTCGAAGCCTTTAAGATTACAGGAAACTGGGAAGCACAGGCAAAACAGCTGAAATCAAAGTATCCGCAATTGACTGATGCTGACTTGAAGTTTGAGACAGGCATGGAAAGTGAATTGATTAGTAGGTTACAAACCCGACTGAGTAAAAATCGCCAAGAGGTGATTGATATTCTTAAGCCTGTACCGGTAGAGAAAGTTTAAATGATCCTGGTAAAATTGATGTCGTAATAATTAATAATTTACAACAACATTTATTTGAATAGGAAAAGGGCAGGTAGTCAAATGCCTGCCCTTATTTTTTTAGCAACATTTTGAAAACCTTAACAACTAATTCATAACATTTGCAAGATGAAAAATCGCATAACAATATTCACATTTGTCTCAACATTATTTTTTCTTATTTCATCTTGTACAAAAAATTCACTTTCAGGAAAATCCCAATTGTCTTTTCTCCCTGAAAAAGAAATACAATCCATGTCTGCCGATCAATACAAGGATTTCCTGAAAAAACATGTGGTCCTTTCTCCAAACAATGACGCCAATGCAGCCATGGTACAACGTGTCAGTTTGAAAATAACAAAATCCGTTGAAAAATATTTCAAAGACAAAAATAAAACATCTGTCCTAAATGGGTTTAATTGGGAATACAACACAGTAAAAGACAGCGCTATCAATGCATGGTGTATGCCAGGCGGTAAAGTGGTGGTGTATACTGGGATACTTCCAATTACAAAGAACGAAAACGCTTTGGCAGTAGTTATTGGACATGAAGTTTCACACGCGCTGTTGCAACATGGAAATCAACGCATGAGCGAATCCATGATTCAACAATTTGGAGGCATAGCCTTATCAGTGGCACTCGCTAATAAACCTGCTGCAACGCAAGATATCTTCATGGATGCTTATGGTATTGGGAGCAATGTTGGTTTTATGCTTCCTTTCTCTAGAAAACAAGAATTGGAGGCAGATCGTTATGGATTGATTTGGGCAGCGATGGCAGGATATGATCCTAATGAAGCCTTGGCCTTTTGGGAAAGAATGCAGAATGCTTCTAAAGGCGATAAGCCTCCTGAATTTTTAAGCACCCATCCTTCAGATGCAACCCGCATTAAAAAAATAAAATCTTACTTGCCCGAGGCAATGAGTTACAGGTAAACAGCCAGGGACGAGGGACAAGGGACGGGGGACAAGGGAACAGCCGAGGAATACAATGAAGAATGAAAAATGAAGAGTGAAAAATTGAACAGCCGAGGTTCAAATTTCCGAATGACATTCTTCATTTTTCATTTGTATTGGCTGTTCCCTTGTCCCTTGTCCCTTGTCCCTTGTCCCTTGTCCCTTGTCCCTTGTCCCTTGTCCCTTGTCCCTTGTCCCTTGTCCCTTGTCCCTTTTCTATTAAAAATGCTTGATAATTATCACGAATTACTGATAGATGTTTATTTTTTTATAATTCCTAATTTTTTTTTGAAAATTGGAAAATTTATTTTTAATTTTATTGTTAACTAATAATTAACATAATTAAGCACAAGTTTTTCAACGATTTCAAAAACCAAAACGATTATGAAAAAAAAATTGAACCTGCCAAGGTTTGCACGACTGTTAAGCATCACAGTTATGCTGACCTTCCTAGCTGGGTTTGCTGTTGCACAGCGAACTGTAAGCGGAAAAGTAACTGATGCTGATAGCAGGGCTCCATTAGGTGGAGTTTCGGTTGTAGCCAAAGGCTCAACAAACGGAACATCCACTGATGCCGAAGGAAATTATAAAATTACACTTGCGGCAGACCAAAAAACATTGTCAGTTTCATTCAACGGGTATGTTTCTCGTGATGTTTCTGCAAACACTGCGACAGTGAACATCGCACTTGAAGTGGATGTAAAACTGCTTCAATCTGTTGTTGTAACAGGTTATACTGCTCAACGTAAAAAAGACATTACAGGTGCTGTTGCGGTAGTTTCTGCAAAAGAACTTACAGCAACACCTGCAGCCAGTGTGACACAAATGTTACAAGGCAAAGCATCTGGTGTTATTGTAGGTAATGATAACTCTCCGGGTGGTGGTACCATGGTGCGTATCCGTGGTTTTGGTACAATCAATAACAACAGTCCACTGTATGTAATTGATGGAGTTCCAACCCAAGGTACGTTGAACCAAATTAATCCTTATGACATAGAATCTATGCAGGTATTGAAAGATGCTTCTGCTGCTTCTATCTATGGAGCACGTGCTGCAAATGGTGTTGTTATCATCACTACCAAAAAAGGAAAGCCAGGTGATCCAAAGATTACCTTTGATTACTATACTGGAACACAAACACCTGGTAAAACGCTTGACCTTTTAAATGCAAAAGAATTAGGTCAATATCTTTACAAAGCAGATGTAGGTGCTGGAAAAACCCCATGGGTTTCATCACCTTCTGCACAGTATCGCTTTGATCAAAGTGGAGGTGTGACCATGGCGGATTATATTTTCCCCAACGTATTTGGTTCACTTCCTTCAAATTTTACCTATACCAATGATATCAATGACCCTGAATTGGGTAAAACCAGGTTCAATATCAACAAGGCAAACCAAGCTGGTACAGATTGGCAGGATGTGATCTACGATCCAGCTCCAATCTCAAACTATCAAATTGGTGCGTCAGGTGGAACTGCAAAAGCAAAGTATTCATTCTCTGGTAACTATTTCAAACAAGACGGTATTCTTCGTTATACCAATTATGAGAGGTATTCAATCAGGGCAAATACAGAGTTTACGCAAGGCAAATTTACTGTTGGACAAAACCTGACTTTCTCATACGACAAGAGAAATGGTATCTCCAACAACAGTGAAAACCAAATTCTACTCGCCGTTCGTATTCATCCAATCATTCCAGTTTTTGACATTACTGGAGGTCCAGCAGCATTAGGAGGTAACAGTACTTCTCCTTTTCTTGGATTTGGCGGTCCACGTGGTTTGAACCTCGGTAATGCTACCAACCCACTTGCTGAATTATACAGAACAAAGGACAACTATACTTATGGTACGCATGCGTTCGGAAATGCATTTGCTGAATATGCCATTTCTAAAAACTTGAAGGCGAGATCTAGCATAGGAGTTGAATACAACAACTTCAACAGGTCTGAATTCTTCATGAGAAATATTGAAGCGTCGGAGCCTAGAAATACAAACTCTCTGAACGTTTTCAACAACTTTGATAATTCTTGGACTTGGTTTAACACCATCAATTACAATACCACCATCAAAGAAGACCACGACATCAATGTATTGGCTGGTACTGAAGCCGTTGCTACCTATGCCTTTGGTTTCAATGCAAGCAGAAGCAATTTTGCTTTCAACGATAACGACTACCGTTACCTCAATGCAGGTTCAGCTTCTGGTCTTTCAAATGCTGGTGGTGGTGCAACTCGTACAAGGTTGTTCTCTCAGTTTGCAAAAGTGAATTATGGTTACAAGAATTTGTTGTTGGCTGACTTCACCGTTCGTCGTGATGGTTCTTCCCGTTTTTCTGAAGCAAATCGCTATGGCATCTTCCCTGCAGGATCTGTGGGTATGAGACTTAGTGAATTGAAATCTCTTAAAAACCTAACTTGGTTGGATGATCTCAAAGTTCGTGCAGGTTGGGGTAAAACGGGTAACCAGTTGATTCCAAACGTTTCCAACGCCTTCACTTTGTATACTGCTGACCCAGCAAACAATGGTTATGACATTGGTGGTGCTGGTACTTCTGTGAGTGGTGGTTTCGACCTCACCCAATTCGGAAATCCAAATGGTAAATGGGAAACAACTACTTCAACCAACATAGGATTTGATGGATCTTTGTTTGGCAATAAATTGGAAGTGGTATTTGACTGGTACACACGTACCACATCAGACATGCTTGCCCAGGTAGCCGTGGCAAGAGCACAAGGACAAGGAACACTTCCATTTACCAACATTGGTACAATGCAAAACAAAGGTATTGACTTGAGCTTAAACTGGACTGATAAAGCAATTGGCGACAAACTTCGTTACTCAGTTGGCGTTAACATTACCAGGTATAAAAATGAAGTTCTAAAGTTAAATAATGATCCAAATGCAACATTGTTTGGATTCAGCACCCGTATCCCTTCTATCACTGCAACCAAAAAAGGATATCCAATTGCAAGTTTCTTTGGTTTTGTTGTTGATGGTATTCATACTGCACAAACTGCCGCTGCTGCTCCAAAATTTGGTAGCTACACTGCGGAAGGAACATTTAACTTCAGGGATGTAAATAAGGATGGTGTTATCAGCGCTGCTGACCGTACCATCTTAGGCAATCCTCATCCTGATTTCATTTATGGTATCAACCTCAGTGCTGGATATAAGAATTTTGACCTAGCCATTTTTGCAAAAGGACAGCAAGGCGGTGATATATTCAACTATGTTCGCTATTGGACAGACTTCAACACATTCCAAGGTAACAGGTCTACCAGAATGTTGTATGAGTCTTATGGAAATACAACTAATCCAAAATTACCTAAGTTGAATTCAAGTGATGCTGTGAGTGGATCTGTTGTTTCTTCTTATTTCATCGAGGATGCTTCTTATCTACGGTTGAGCAACGTTCAGTTGACTTACACCATTCCGAACAACATCATGAAAAAGGTTGGAATCGCTGGTGCGCAAATCTATATTCAGGGACAAAATATCCTGACTGTAACAAAGTACACTGGTATGGATCCTGATATCAACATCCGTACATCTGAAAATAACAACCAAGACTTTCACATGGGAATTGACGAAGGTGCTTATCCTGTTGCCAAGACCTACCTTTTAGGTTTAAAGTTTAAATTCTAAATTGAATATTCAGAAATAAATTAACGATTATGAAAAAAATAAAATTTCTACTTTTACCAGTGATCATGGTTATGATCTTTGGTTGCCAGAAATTCTTTGATGTCAACCCTCAAGGGGTTGCAAGTGCTGCCCAGCTGAAAAGCAAGGCAGGTGTTAGTGCTCTTCTTGTTGGTGCATATTCTCTTCTTGACGGTGTTGGCTCTGGTACAACACAATGGCATGCTGCAATCGATAATTGGGTTTATGGTGGCGTAGCTTCAGATGATGCTGTAAAAGGTACTGATGCAGGTGACCAACCTGAGCAGTCTTTCATCGAGCAGTATAACTGGCTTGCAGACAATACACACTTTAGGGGAAAATGGCAACATGCTTATGATGCGATTTCTCGTTGCAATGAAGTAATCATTTTTGCAAGTGATCCTGATGTGAAAGATATGACGGATGTTGAAAAAACTCAAGTTATTGCTGAAGCTAGGTTCCTTCGTGGTCACTACCATTTTGAAGCCAAAAAAATGTGGAACAACGTTCCTTATGTTGATGAGAAAACCTACAACAGGGGAGATCCTTCAGGTGTATTGGTTTCTAATACCGCTGATATCTGGCCTAAAATAGAGGCTGACTTTGCCTTTGCAGCTGCAAATCTACCTGCAACTCAACCAAACAAAGGTCGTGCAACAAAATGGTCAGCAAAAGCCTACTTAGGCAAAGCCCTTGTTTTCCAAAAGAAGTGGGCTGCTGCCAAAACTGAGTTGCTTGACGTTTACACCAATTCAGGAAAAAAGTTGACCAAAGAATACCACGACAATTTTAGAACTGTTACAAACAACAACATTGAATCAATTTTCGAAGTTCAGTTTTCAATCAATGATGGTACAACAGGTGGAAATGGTAACAAAGGTGCTACTTTGAACTGGCCTTATACTTCAACATCGCCTGGTCGTGGATGTTGCGGTTTCTATTTGCCTTCACATAATTTGGTGAATGCATTTAGAACTGATGCAGCTGGTTTACCCCTCATTGGTAATGCAGTTGATGGAAGTGCTGATACATACAACAATGTTGATGTACCAAGCGATCAAGGACTTAAATTCTCTGATGCATGGACTCCAGATTACTCACAGCCTGTAGATCCTCGTCTTGATTGGACAGTTGGCCGTAGGGGAGTTACATTCCTTGACTGGGGTAAAATGCCTGGAAGCTCTTGGATTCGTGACCAAAACTATTCTGGTCCATTTACAGGTAAAAAGTGGATGTACTATGTTAGTGAGGAGAATTCAACTACACATGCAACTGATCGTCGTTCTGTGAACAACAACTACCGTTTGCTTAGAATGTCTCATGTTATACTTTGGCTTGCAGAATGTGAAGCAGAAACTGGAAACTTGGCTGCTGCTCAAACTTATGTGAACCTTATCAGGGCAAGGGCCAATGGAACAACTCCACAAGATGCCTCAGTTAACATAAAAGTGAGTGAATACCCCGCAGGTACATTTGCAACTAAGGGTGCTGATTTTGCAAAAAATGCAGTTCACATGGAGCAACGCCTTGAGTTTGCAATGGAAGGACATAGGTTCTTTGATTTGGTACGCTGGGGAATTGCAGAAAAAGTGCTAAATGCATATGCTGCAAAAGAGTCAGTAGCTGGTAGATCATGGGATGGTAAATCATTTACCAAAAGAGCCTATATGGCTGGTAAAACCTTCCAAACAAAAAACAATTATTACCCTATTCCTTCTGACGAAATTCTTAACTCTCAAAAGGATGGAAAATCAGTGTTGGTCCAAAATCCTGGATACTAATCTTTAAAGTTTATAAAATCAAACGCCGCCTCATTTTTTTGAGGCGGCGTTTGATTTTAATCAATACATTGGCTGTTTCCAATGTACCTAGTAGTATAGTTCCCTCGCTTCGATTATAATGACATCTTTGTAATTCATTGAAAATCAGCATGTTAAAATGCAGGCTTTCTCCACAAAGACTCCCCTCCCCGACACTCGCTTCGCTCGGTGCGAAGCGAGTGTCGGGGAGGGGATTCTTGTGATTTTTGCTTCTACAACACATTTGTTTCTACTCACAAAAACGTCATAACCTTTTTTTTAGGGTCCCCCTATAAACCATTTATAATGACGTCTTTGTAATTCATTGAAAATCAAGTTATTATAAATTCATTTTTCCTTCACATAACAATCTCCCGAAGGGGGAAATGAGGGAAAATTTAACCAATTGCCTTATTTCAAATTGTGAAGAATCATGGCGGTGATAGCATCCCTTTATAATTCGGTGGCTTCGACAGGCTCAGCCACCGCCATACTTTTCCGCAATGTGAAATAAGGTATTGAATAATTTTTAGGTTAGTTACACTTAGTAGTTCTGTAAATCAAGCTAGAATTAACTTAATTCATGGTGCGAAGAAGCAAGGCGGTGGCT
>JBILHX010000043.1:0-25206 GCA_044350285.1 Chitinophagaceae bacterium
CTCGAAAGGAGATAAGATTTATGAAGTGTGGAGCAGAAAGTGAGTTTTTAGTTTATGGTTTTTCAACTGATTTTATTAACTTTATCTCTAATTAAAAAAAGCAAATGCTTGATTTTATAAATATTATCACAGACCAGATGATTCCCAGAATTACAGGCGATGCTTTAAGTACCAAAGATTTTGAAATGGGGCTCTTCATGTTGCAAGCCATTCATAGACCGAATGAATAAAGGAATATCATCGTTACCCCCGCAAAATAATTCAGATTAATACGTCATGAACCCTTCAATCCAACTAAAAGGCTGCTTGTTTTTTTTTGTTTTTTTAGTAATCTTTTACAATGGTTTAAGCCAAACACAAACAATTAATTATCCAAATACATTCTGTAGTGGTTCAACCCAGGATATTTCCATCGCGATTCCTGCAACTGGAAGAACATTTACCTGCATTCCGCGCTCTACAACCACTGTTTCTGGGGCATTGTCGCAAAATACACTTACCTCAACCATCAATCAGACACTTACAGTTTCATCAGCCTCATTAGCATCTGGGACAGTCATATTTGACGTCACAGATGACCTTAATAAAAAATATGTGTTATCAGTTCTTGTCTCTCAATTGCCAAGGTTAAATACTGCGAATTGGGTTGCTTCTGGATGTGGAAATATTACCAACGTTTCTCTTTCTTCAACTGGGACTATTGCTACAGTACTAGATGGCTGGACGTGGTCAAGGCCGGACACGCTCGGTGCTCAAGAAGTGATAAGTACATCTAATGTTATAAATGATAAACTTATTAACGCGAGGTCAGTAGATATTACGATCCCTTATGTTGTCTCAATGACTGGTAGTAATAGTTGTAAAAACCAGCAGACACTTACTTACAAGATTAGCCCTACTCCCATCATTTCAGACTTGGCACGATTTGATACAGTTTGTAGTGGTAGTGGTATTTCATTTAAACCCAAAACTCAGATTCTAACCTCATTTTTCAGCTGGACCAATCCAAATCTAGCTGGTTTAACCGGAGGAACTACAGTAACTAGCGCTCAAAATATTTCAAGTTTTAATCAAACATTGACAAATACAACCGCTACAGCTCTCAATAGCACATATATTATCTATCCATTTTACAGTTATTCAAACTTCACCTGCACAGGCCCGGCTTATCAAACTTTTGTAACAGTTAATCCGCGGCCTAGGATAGCATCTACAGCTACTACAGCCTGTAGTGGTTCTCCCTTCAGGTTTACCCCAGCTGTAGGTGGTAATATAATTCCGGCAAGTACACAATACTCATGGGTTGCGCCGCAATACAGTGATACGGCACTGTTGAAAGGGGGCTCCGGTTTGATACAAACATCCGGCAGTGTTGAATACTTGGATGCTCCGATTTCTCAGGTATTGGTGAACAAATCTTTGGTCTCCCAAACCGCCACATACAACATTTATGCAAGGGCAGGATCTTGTGTTTCCTTTGATCCTTTTGACTTGATTGTTACAGTCAATCCTGTGCCGCTGCTTACGCTGGCATCTGATACCGTTACAGTTTGCAGTGGTACTGCCCCAACACTATTTCCTACTTCCCCTCTTCCTGCATTAGTTACCTATTCGTGGACAACTCCACAGCTATTGCCCGCTGGTTCATTGTCTGGAACAGGGACGAGCCTACAGAACAATCAACCATTGTTTAATCCATTGTTGACCAACCTGAGGACCACAACTTCTTACGCCAACTATACGGTTATCCCCAACACCCCACAAAACTGTCCTGGAACTCCTTATAAATTGGTTATTAAGGTAAGTCCTACTGCCAATCTCGGTACTCAAACCCTTGTTAGTTGTAGTGGGGATAATTTCATTTCAACTCCAAACCCAGTGCCACAGGGAACAACGTATACTTGGGGCTCACCTACGCTTGCAACCGGACTCGTATTAAATGCTGGCGACCGGAACATCAACATAGCTGGAGACACTGCCATCACTGGAAGCCTTAGTTATTCAGGCGTAAATGCCGGAGGAAATGCAACTTTTACAGTTGTTCCTAAAAGTGGAGCTTGTATTGGTAATCCATTCAGTTTGGTTGTTACAGTGAGACCACTGCCTGTTGTTTCAACTGCATCAAGGATTGCCTGTAGTGGGGCACAGTTTTCCACTTCCCCAACAAGCAACTTAATAGGGATAACCACTTCCTATACGTGGGGATTACCAGATATTTTACCTCTAGGTGCTTTATTAGGTGCTTCTGCCAACACGTCTCCAATCCAAAGTATTACTCAAACATTGTTGGATGTTTCCAATAACATTTCACAAGCCACATATACTGTTACACCGATTGCACAGGGTTGTCCGGGTAAACCATTCTCGTTTGTTGCTACAGTTAATCCTACGCCGACCATTTTGAACAAGGATACCACCATTTGTCCGGGTAATCCATTTTCATTAAATCCTTCTCCCCTACCTTTCATTACCACGTATACCTGGGATGCTCCAGTATTCAATATCCCCAATGCAGTTCTTGGTGGAGTTGAACAGACTACACCCTTGCCAAGTTTCAGTCAGGTGTTGACCAATACGACTAACTCCATTGATGTGATGTCCACATACAAGATAACACCAAGGTTTGGAGAATGTATTGGTAAGCCATTTTCAATTGTGGTTACAGTAAAGGCATCACCTTACATAACAGACACTTTAGTTTCAACAGTCTGCAGTGGAAGCCCTTTCAGCGTAGCAATGCCAAATAATCTCCCTTCAGGATCATTGTATAAATGGGTGGAGCCAACATACAGCAATGGTATTACTGGAGGCTCTCCCCAAGACATACTTCAGACCTTTATCAGCCAAACACTAAGAAATACAAACAGTGACACTACAACTGGTCGAGCTTATTATAATGTCACTCCTGTTGCCAATGGTTGTGTTGGTAAACCTTTCACTGTGAAAGTGAATGTTAAAGCCAATTCTGCAACATTGACAAGTCCGTTGAATCTCCCCGCTATATGTAGCGGAACTCCATTTAATTATACACCTACCAGCAATTTCCCCGGAACAGCCTTCATTTGGATGAGGGATGGGATAACAGGTCTTCAAAATGCTGCCACATCTGGTTATGCAGATATAAACGAGTTGCTTATTGACTCAATAGGAGACCCAATTACGGTAAACTATCGGTTCTCATTGCTTTATAACGGTTGTTTGAATGCAAAAACACAGGTGGTTAAAGTGGTTGTAAATCCTCAACCCATACTTACTAGTCCCTACAAGCCTTCGCCAATCTGTTCTGAGAATCTTTTCAATTATACCCCTGTAAGCAGTACAAGAGATGTGAGTTTCAGTTGGTCTAGATCTTATGTTGTAGGGATAACGGAACCATTAACACTGGGTTTCAACAGTATCAGCGAAAAACTGACCAACACAACTTTCAATATTGTTCAGGTTCCTTATGTATTTACCATGTCTGCGAACGGATGTACCAACCAGCAAACTGTTTATGAAGTGGTCAATCCGGTACTCACTTTGAATGATCAAACAACTCCTGTTTGCAGCGGTACCAACTTCACCATAAATCCTCCAAACAGCGTTGGCGCTGTTTTCCTTTGGAGCCGACCTACGCTTGGTACAGGATTGATTGGTGGAACTGAAAACACCATCATCCCAACCACCAACATAACTGGAAGCCTCAAGAACCTTACTGATTTCCCTTCTGTTGCTGTATATAATCTTACTCCCATAATTCCAGGAGCCAGTTCAGGGGGCTGCTTGGGAAATCAATTCAAGCTGAGTGTGGTTGTAAATCCCATCCCTGTTTTGAGCAGCGCTAAAACATTGCCTGACATTTGTAGCGGTACTCCATTTACTTATATTCCAACCAGCAATACACCAGGTACCATTTTCACGTGGACCAGAGATAGCATTGCAGGATTAAGCAATCTGTCTTCTAGAGGAAGTTTTCTTATTGATGAAACTTTGTTAGACACCACCACCAATGCCGTAAAAGTAAATTATACATATCGTACAACATTCAATGGATGCACCGATAGTACACAGTTTGTGACATTCACTGTAAATCCTGCACCCATTGTGCAGGATCAAAAGATTACCATTTGCAGTGGAAGCCAGTTCAGCTTGCCTGTTGATCTAGAGCCCATGCGGACTACCTATACTTGGTCAGCTCCAACAATTTTGCCATCTGGGTCATTGAGTAGCTTTACCCAAAAAACAGTTCCACAAACCCTGGTATTTGATACATTGAACAGTGCAATCAATACCAATTCATTGGCAGTATATACAATCAATCCTTCTAATCCTACTTGTGCCCTCAAGCCTTTCAATGTATTTGTTACGGTTAAGCCCATTGCTAAAATCGGGGATCAGAATACCAACAGCTGCAATCAACAACAAATTGTGTTTTCACCCTCTGCGGTGCCAAGCAATACCCTGTACAAATGGAAATTCAATGAAGTCAATCCCTCCTTTGCATTGGGCGGATACACATCCAATGATACAGCATATAAATCGAGTGTTGCGCAAACTTTATTCAACTCTGGTAACAGCATAGTTTATGCCGGTTATCAGGTCCAAACAAGCACCAATGGCTGTGTGGGCCAATCTTTCCAGTTACGGGTTGCCGTCAATCCAACCCCAAGAGTAAAGATTACAGGCTCCCCGAATCTCTGTATTAATGCAGCTGATACTTTGGGACTCAGTTTTACCGGAACTGGCCCTTGGTCCGTCAGTTATATAGACAACAAGGATGGCTTCCTATCCCAGATTGGAGGCTTCTCAAAACCCAATTCAATTTTTGTTCAATCCAACCTTCCCAATGATTCGGTATATAGAATGACCATTATGAATGTAAGTGATGCTTATTGTTCGAGTGATACAAGCAACACTTCAAATGGAGTTGCCAGCATTGTTCAGCGATTGAATAAGTTGCCATTGAGTACAATCAATGCGCCTAATGGGAACCTTATATGTATCGGACAATTTCAACCGATTTACATCTCTCCATTGGCCAAGGTTTACCAATGGTATAGAAATGATACAATCATCAACAATGCCAATAGTGTCAATTTCAATGCTTATGTGCAGGGTACATATACAGCCATGGTGACAGATTCATTGGGTTGTACCAACATGACCATCAACAGCATCAAGATGGCAGACTTGAAAACATTTGACATTTCATTTTCAAATGATCCAGAGAACTGTATCAATACTGTAAAACAATTCCTCAATTATTCTGATACTTCATTAGTTAGAAACATCAGCTGGAAATGGAATTTCAACGGAGAAGACTCCTCCAAATTCTACAATGCTACTGCCATGTTTAAGAAAGGGGGATTGAAAAAAATCACACTCTCTGCCAGTGTTCCTTCTTGCACTTATTCCATTTCAAAAGACAGCCTGATCATGATTGCTGAGCCTGTCCGAGCTATGAAATTGGAAACAGTGAGCACCAACTCTGCTAGGCCTATTCAACTAAAGGCGAGAACATTTGAAGGCATCAATTACGCGTATGATTGGCAACCTACATGGGGCCTTAATTTTTACAGATTAAACAATCCTGTGTTCAGCTATAACCAGACGCAATCGTATTTTATTAAGATGACATCACCTGCAGGTTGCATCACAATAGACACCCTCAAAGTGCTGGTTTTTGATTCAGCTTTGGTCACAATTTTTGTGCCTAAGTCATTCACACCCAACGGAGATGGCGTAAATGACCTTCTCTATCCTTATATCGCAGGAATGAAGTCATTGTCTTACCTGAAAATTTTCAATAAATTAGGGAAACAAGTATTCGAAACCAGAACAACTTCACTGGGGTGGAATGGAATAAGTTTTGGCAGGCAACAACCCATGGATGCGTACTTGTGGATTGCAGAAGGCATAGATATCAAGGGAAATAAGGTTCAACAAACAGGTAGTGTATTGTTAATTCGATGAAATGAAAAAATCAATTAAAAACATATATTTATTAAGGGTTGGCTTTGCTTTGTTTGCAAGTTTACCAATTGGTGTGCTTGCTCAAGAGCCTAATTTTTCACAGTTTTTTGCATCGCCATTGTCCATCAATCCTGCTTTAGCAGGATCCAGTGATGCAGATTGGAGGGCAGTAAGCAATATAAGACGCCAATGGATAGGAAACATATCGCCTTATAGTACCCAAACCATTTCCATTGATGGCAAATTGAAAGCCCTCGAAAACCAAAGTTATTTTGGCATTGGAGGAATGGTACTTTCAGAAAAAGCCATGGATGGATTGTACAAAAGCAATTTTATAAACCTCAATGCAAGTTACCATCAGGCTTTGGATGACAATGGTAATGGCATTTCAGTTGCATTGGGTATGGTCAACAATGGCACCAGGATTGACCTTGGAGGATTGACATTCGACCAGCAACTTTCAAGCACTGGTTTCAATCAAGCCTTACCCATAGCTGAAACCAATCTTGGTAATTCAACTTCATTCACTTCAGCAACTGCTGGACTACTGTATACTTATGATGCTGAATTTTCATTTTTAAATATTGGTATTTCTGGCTATCGGTTCATCAAAGCCAAGAGGAGTCTTATGAATGACCCTTCAAATAAGATTTCTCCAAGATACAGTGCCCACGCAGATTTTGGAACAGCTATCAATGAAATCATCAGTGCAAATTTCAGTGCCTTACACATCATTCAAGATGGCATGAACATCACATCATTGGGGGCTACGATGGGTATTCAACATGGCGAAGGGTCATTTGAAGAAAATAAGGTTAGAATGTTCAATCTTGGACTTTATTACCGAATAAATGATGCGATAACCCCTTATGTTGGCTATGTATTCAATGGATTCCAATTTGGATTGAGTTATGATGTGAATGCTTCCTCTTCAAAAACAGGCTCAGTCAATTACAAATCCATAGAACTATCTCTTTTGTATAAAAAGTACCTTCCCACGTACCGCAGAAAAATTGGAAGGTACCATTCGCCGTATTAATTTTATTGGATTATCCTAGAAAAATATTTAAAAAGTACAATACAAATTGAAATTCTTAAAATAGATTTTCAACAGTCCTTCAACCTTTTCAACTTCTTCAACCTCTTCAACTTTCTCAACTATTTCAATCCCTCAACTCTTATTCCTAATTCCTTCAACTGAATATCATCAATGGTCGATGGTGCATCAAGCATCACATCCCTTCCTGAATTATTTTTAGGGAAGGCAATGAAGTCTCTTATACTTTCACTTCCACCCAAGATTGAACAAAGCCTGTCAAAGCCAAATGCGATGCCACCATGTGGAGGTGCCCCATATTCAAATGCTCCCAATAAAAATCCAAATTTGTGCAACGCTTCCTCGCTAGACATTCCTAGTGCGGCAAACATTTTCTCTTGCAACTCACGTTGGAATATTCGTATTGATCCTCCTCCAATTTCATTGCCATTTAACACCATATCATAAGCATTCGCTTTGATTTGTGCATATGGATGGGATAGATAATTTGCTGCATCATGAATCATCGGATCATTTTCAATCATGGTTTGAATTTGATCTGGCTTTGGCGACGTAAATGGATGGTGCCTAGCAACCCACCTGTTGTCTTCTTCAGCATATTCAAACAATGGGAAATCCAATACCCACAACAACTTCAATTCATCCTTTTTTCTCAATCCTAAATGCTCTCCAAGTTCAAGCCTAAGCTCACTAGTAGCTTTTCTTGTTCTCTCTTCAGCACCAGCAAGAATCATGATAATATCGCCTTTTTGGGCACCTGTTGCCTCTGCTATTAGCTTTTGCCGCTCTTCACTATAAAACTTATCTATGCTGCTTTTTAAACTTCCATCTTCATTGTACCTGATGTAGGCAAGCCCCTTCATTCCAATTTGCGGCCTCTTAACCCATTCAGTAAGCTCATCCAATTGCTTTCTGGTGTAAGCTGCCCCACCTGGAACGGCAATGGCAAGAACGGCTTCAGCTGAATCAAAAACCACAAATCCCGCATCAGCAATGAGTTTGCTATGGTCTTGCTTGCTCGTATAAACTGATTCAGGCTTTTTTAGGGTGCAAATGCTCATGCCAAAACGGATGTCTGGTTTATCATTCCCGTATTGCCACATCGCATCTTCCCAACTCATCCTTTCTACAACATCTGTATAATCGAGTCCTTTTACATCTTTGAAAATTCTCTTGATGAGTTTTTCAAACATATTGAGGATGTCTTCCTGCTCAACAAACGCCATCTCACAATCTATTTGTGTGAATTCCGGTTGTCTGTCTGCCCGTAAATCCTCGTCCCTAAAGCATTTAACAATCTGATAGTAACGATCATAACCACTTACCATCAGCAATTGCTTGAAGGTTTGCGGTGATTGTGGCAAGGCATAAAACTGACCGGTATTCATCCTTGAAGGCACCACAAAGTCTCTCGCCCCTTCTGGAGTTGATTTTATCAAGAAGGGAGTTTCGATGTCCATGAATGCATTTTCATGCAAATAATTGCGCGCTGAACGGTTAACAGCATACCTCAATTCAAGGTTTCTTTTTACGGCATTCCTTCTAAGGTCTAAATACCTGTATTTCATGCGGATATCATCTCCTCCATCCGTATCATCTTGGATGGTGAAAGGTGGTACCGCAGATTTGTTCAAAATCTTGAATTCAGTGACCTCTATTTCAATTTCACCAGTTTCGATAACCGCATTCTTATTGCTTCTTTCAATCACTTTCCCTTTTACCTGCAACACAAATTCCCTGCCCAACGGATGCTCACTGAGTTGCGCATTGTGGCCTTCATTAAAAACAACTTGGGTGATTCCATAGCGGTCACGTAAGTCAACAAATGTTATTGATCCGAACTTCCTGACTGTTTGTACCCAACCTGCCAAGGTGACTTCTGTCTCAACATTTTGTAACCTGAGTTCGCCGCATGTATGTGATCTGAACATATATAATTATTTTTAATACTCGATTTTTAAGGGCACAAAGATACTTCACGAAGCCCATTTATGAAAAGATTAGTTCTTGTCTGCTCCATCCATCTCTCCAATGGCCTGTTCTGTCTGCTTTACTATCTTTTCTTGAAATCCCTTTTTATGAATGAGGAAAATGTAATAATAACCAAGTATAACCAATCCAATGCTGAATGGAATAAGAGAAAGTTGCCTCAACCCATAAGGCCCCACAAGATTTTCCTCCAACTGGAAAAATTCGCCGGTCATCCAAGTACAATTTGCAAGAATCCAAAAATCCACCGCGAGGTTGTGGATGAATTCACTAGCGATTTTTCTTGTTTGATAAGTGATGAGCATGGCTACAAACAAGGTTGGAATAATCATCAACATGCCGGGGTATTTTAAATTCAATGCCCAACATGCATCCTTTATTAACCACAACAATATATGAAGATTTTCTATCCGTCTATATTTATATGGGATATGGTAAGTCTTGATTTCTTTCATTGAATTTGACTGATTTTGGTTGTCAAAAATAAAAAAAATGATTCATTTAACACTGATTTCTCAGCCTACATAAATTTGTCCCGCAAAAATGAAAAAGGACCAACTCTTGTTGATCCTTTTTCATTAATTTTTTTTCGAATTACAATTTTGACATTGCTTCTACCATTGTTTTTCCAATGTCCGCAGGACTATCAACAACGTATATACCACATTCTCTCATGATTTTCATTTTTGCTTCTGCGGTGTCGTCAGATCCTCCAATGATGGCACCTGCATGTCCCATCCTTCTGCCTGGAGGTGCTGTTTGTCCTGCAATAAACCCAACAACTGGTTTTGTTCCGAATTCCTTGATCCACAATGCTGCTTCAGCTTCCATTCCACCGCCTATCTCGCCGATCATTACAATTCCCTTTGTTTCTGGATCATTCATCAACAACTCAACTGCATCACGTGTCGGTGTGCCAATAATTGGATCACCACCAATTCCTATGGCAGTGGTAATTCCCATACCTGCTTTCACAATTTGATCTGCTGCTTCGTACGTCAATGTTCCTGATTTGGACACGATGCCAATATTTCCTTTCTTGAAAATGAAACCTGGCATGATGCCTACTTTGCATTCATCTGCGGTGATTACACCTGGACAGTTTGGTCCGATTAACCTTGTATTTTTGCCTTGAAGATAATTTTTTACTTTAACCATGTCCTGTACAGGAATTCCTTCTGTAATACAAACTACTAGTGCAATTCCTGCTTCTGCAGCTTCAATGATGGCATCTCCAGCAAAAGCCGGTGGTACAAATATGATGCTGACATCCGCTCCTGTTTTAGCTACTGCATCTGATACAGTATTGAAAACAGGCCTGTCCAAATGTGAACTTCCTCCCTTGCCTGGAGTAACGCCACCAACAACTTGTGTACCGTACTCTATCATCTGGGTAGCATGAAAGGTACCTTCTGTTCCAGTGAAACCTTGAACAATGATTTTTGAAGATGAATTTACAAGAACCGACATATTGAGATTATTTTTTGTGCCGCGAAGGTAAGGAAAATGAGCAAAGAGGAATGAAAAAGGCGATATGAAAATGAAAAATGAAGAATGAAAAATGAAAAATGGAACAGCCGAGGTTACTCATTCCTTAAACTCTTTAAACCCCCTTAAACTCCTTAAACTTTTTAAATTCCTTAAACTACTCAAACTCCCCCCAACATCTTATCCATATCCCTATCTTCATCAATTTTCCCCTTTAATTCCAACATGCGCATGTCTTTCGCATCTTGCAGGAATTCTGAAGCAAAAATGAAACTATTCAACTTTTCACTCTTGCTGAAAATGATTTCCTTGTTGGTTCCTTCCCATTCTTTTTTGCCTTGGTACATGTACATAATCCTGTCCCCAATTTCCATCACACTGTTCATGTCATGTGTATTGATAACAGTGGTGATGTTATAATCTGTGGTGATTTCCTTGATCAACTTATCAATGACCAATGAGGTCTGGGGATCGAGCCCAGAATTTGGCTCATCACAAAAAAGATATTGTGGATTTAAAATAATGGCCCTGGCGATACCAACCCTTTTTTTCATTCCTCCACTTATTTCTGCTGGAAACTTTTTATGTGCTCCATTTAAATTCACCCTGTCTAAAACTTCATCAACCCTTTTTTGTTTTTCTCCTTTGGTTTCTTTGCTGAACATGTCCAAAGGGAAAAATATATTTTTTTCAACAGTCATGCTGTCAAACAAGGCTGAGCCTTGAAACAACATGCCTATCTTTCTTCTCATTATTTTTTTTTGATCTTGGCTCATCAAGGAAAAATTTTCTCCATCATACATTATTTCTCCTGAATCTGGCGTGATGAGTCCAACCAAACATTTCATCAAGACTGTTTTTCCACTGCCACTTGCTCCAATGATTAAGTTGCATTTTCCTGTTTCAAATTCACCTGAAACACCTTCTATGACTGACTTTCCTGAGAAACCTTTTTGTATATCCTTTATTGAAATCATTTCGATTTTTTTATAGTAATACAGCTGCCAAAACATAATCTGCTAGTAAAATCATCACACAACTTGTTACTACAGCAGTTGTACTTGCTCTTCCAATTTCCAATGCACCTCCGCGTACGTTGTATCCAAAATATGCAGGAATAGCGGTGATGATAAAAGCAAATGAATATGCTTTGGTTAATGCAAATGTTACATTGTATGGAATAAACGCTTCATGCAATCCTTTGTCATAAATTTCATGAGGTAAAATATTAGTGATGTCTCCAATCATTCTTCCTCCCCAAATCCCGAGTGCCATGGCTATAACAACTAATAGTGGTATGGTGATGATTGCTGCCAAAATTTTTGGTAGAATTAAATATGCTTTTGTGTTGATCCCCATAATTTCAAGAGCATCAATCTGCTCACTTACACGCATGTTTCCTAATTCACTTGAAATTTTACTACCAACCACACCCGCCAAGACAATACAGGTTATTGTTGGAGCAAATTCTAAAATAACAGAATCTCTTACAATCTGTGCTATCACAGATCTTGGTATAATGGGGGAAATAAATTGATACGATGTTTGCAATGTAGAAACTGCTCCAATAAAGACGGAAATTAAAGATACGATTCCTAAAGATCCTATCCCTAATTCCACACATTGATGCATCAACTCCTTCCAGTAAATCCTCCAATTTTCTGGTTTAGTAAACATGTCTTTCAGCATCAACAAAAATTGCCCTAACTTAGTGAAGATGTTCATTTCATTGTGTTGTTTCCAAAATTATCAATTCTTTCCTAAAAAAAGTGACTTAAATCCTGCTGCCTTTTTGCATTTTTGATTGTGCATCAATAACTGCAATCATTACCATGTTTAATATGCTTCTTATGGATGAACCCAATTGCAACACATGAACAGGTTTGTTCAAGCCAAGTAAAATTGGACCTATTGCATCTGCCCCACCAACTTCTTGCAGCAAATTATAGGCGATATTTCCTGCACTGAGGTTAGGGAAAATCAACGTGTTAACTTCACCTTCTTCAACGAGTTCTGAAAAAGGATAATTATCCCGCTGTATTTCCTTGTTGAATGCCACAATACCCTGCATCTCGCCGTCTACCACCAATGATGGATTTTTTTGCTTTACAATTTCCCTTGCTTTTCTTACCATGTTGGCTTCCGGAGTGTCACTGCTGCCAAAATTAGAATAACTCAACATGGCTATTCTTGGCGTTATACCCAAGGCCTTCACCTCTTTCGCTACAAGCATGGTAATGTCTGCCAATTCTTCTGAAGTAGGGTTGAAATTCACCGTTGTATCTGCCAAAAAAAGTGGTCCTTTTTTTGTCAGCATGATATACATTCCAGCTATCTTTTTGACTCCTTCTTCAGTCCCGATGATTTGAATAGCTGGCCTGATGGTATCTGGGTAATTTCTGCTCAAACCGGATATCATGGCATCTGCATCACCCATTTCAACCATCATACAACCATAATGGTTTCTGTCTTTCATGGTCTTTCCTGCCTCATACTTATTCACACCCCTCCGTTGCCTTTTCTTGAAATACACTTCACCGTATTCCAACCGCTTTTCATCCATTTCTTCACTCTTCGGATTGATGATTTCAAACCCATCTATACAAACAGCATTTTTTTCTGCCATTTCCTTGATGACCTTCGGATTTCCCAACAATATAGGAATAGCCAATCCTTCATCCGCAGCAATTTGAGCCGCTTTTAATATTTTCACGTTTTCCGCATCCGCAAAAACCACCCTTTTCGGATTTTTTCTCGCCTTGCTTCCCAACGCACGTATCAACTGATTGTCGATGCCCAACCTTTTATTCAACTCTATCACATATCCATCCCAATCGGTAATGGGTTTTTGAGCAACACCACTTTCCATGGCAGCCCTTGCGACTGCTGGAGATATGGTGCTGATTAGCCGAGGATCTAATGGTTTGGGTATGATGTAATTCGGTCCGAATGAAATGTTCGATTCATTGTATGCCATCGTAACAATATCCGGTACTGCCGTTTTTGTAAGGTCCGCCAAAGCCCTTACTGCTGCCAGTTTCATGGCTTCATTGATGGTTGTTGCCCGAACGTCCAATGCTCCACGGAAAATGTATGGGAACCCCAATACATTGTTTACTTGGTTGGGATAATCAGACCTTCCCGTTGCCATGATAATGTCCTCTCTCACAGAAATGGCATCCTCCCACGTTATCTCAGGATCTGGATTTGCCATTGCAAATACAATCGGCCTTGCAGCCATCACTTTTACCATTTCCTTGGTTACCACATTCCCTTTGCTGAGTCCTACAAAAACATCCGCTCCTTTGAAAGCTTCGGCCAAACTGATTTCATCCCTGTCTGCTGCAAATCTTTTCTTCCTGTCATCCAAGTCTGTTCTCTTGTTGTGGATCAAGCCTTTTGAATCGAACATCCATACATGCTCCCTTTTAGCACCAAGCGCTTCATACAACTCAATACAGGCCATCGCCGCGGCCCCAGCTCCGTTAACAAGAATAATGATGTCTTCAATCTTTTTTTCCTGTAATTCCAAGGCATTAAGCAATGCTGCCGCACTGATAATTGCTGTGCCATGCTGGTCGTCGTGCATCACAGGAATCTTCATTTGTTCTTTCAACTTCTGTTCGATATAAAAACACTCAGGTGCTTTTATATCCTCTAAATTGATTCCACCGAATGTTGGTTGCAGTGCTTTTACAATCTCAACAAATTTCACTGGATCTTTTTCGTCAATCTCAATATCAAAAACATCAATGTCTGCAAAAATCTTGAAGAGTACGCCCTTGCCTTCCATGACAGGCTTTCCAGCCTCTGGACCAATATCTCCAAGGCCCAATACAGCTGTTCCATTGCTTATAACAGCCACGAGATTTCCCTTTGCCGTATATTTATAAACGTTTTCAGGGTTGTGAAAAATTTCCATACAAGGCTCCGCAACTCCCGGTGAATATGCTAAGGATAAGTCACGCTGTGTCTTGGCCTCTTTGGTTGGAACAACTTCAATTTTTCCCGGACGCCCCTTTGCGTGATACTCCAAGGCCTGCTCTTTTCTTAAATTCTTTTGAATACTCATGTAATGTTTTTTTAAACCTTAAACCTTAAACTCTTCAACCCATTCAACTCCTCGCCCCCAAATAAGCCATTATCCCCATTCCAATTTCAATGGCATTCTCATCAATGTCGAATGTAGGCGTGTGAACGCCCGAATCAATGCCCCTCAATTTATTTCCCGTTCCCAACCTGAAAAAACAGCCTGGTATTTTTTGTGAATAGTAACCAAAATCTTCAGCTCCCATGCGTAACTCAGACTCCTCTACATTGTTTGTCCCCATATATTCTTCTCCAACTTTTCTTGCAACATCATACAATGCTGGGTCGTTGTAAACTGTTGGATACCCTACATCAATTTTCAAATCAACCGCTGCTCCCTGTGATCTCCCAATATGGTCTACAATTTCAGTAATCCTTTTGTGCGCTTCAAAACGCCATTTTTCATCCATTGCCCTGAAAGTACCCATCAGCTTAACTTCCGAAGGAATTACATTTGTTGTAAATCCTCCTTGGAAAGAACAAATGGACAATACAGAAGGGGAGAAGGGGTTGTTGTTCCTACTCACTACCTGTTGTAAGGCCACAACAATTTGAGAAGCGGTTAGTATGGTATCTGTTGTTAAATGAGGTGTTGCTGCATGGCCTCCTTTTCCTTTTATGGTAACATATATTTCATCAGCACTGGCCATTGCTTTCCCTGCCCTAAAACTCAACCTTCCCGTTTCCAACATCGGATGAACATGTAATCCGAAAATTGCTGTTGGTGCAGGATTTTCCAAAACACCCTCTTTGATCAACAAACTCGCACCACCCGGATTTTTTTCCTCACCTGGTTGAAATATCAACTTGATTGTTCCTTCCCATTCGTCCTTTAACTCATTCAGAATTTCAGCTGCTCCTAATAAACATGTTGTATGAACATCGTGTCCGCAGGCATGCATGACTCCTTTTATTGTTGAAGCGTATGGCACATCATTTTCTTCTTGTAGGGGCAATGCATCCATGTCTGCCCTCAACGCAACAACCCTGTCTGAAGGTTTTCCTTGTAAAATCCCAATAACCCCGGTACCGGCCATTACTGAAAATGGAATGCCTAGCCTGCTTAAATGTTCCTGCACAAAAACTGATGTGTTGAATTCCTGGTAACTCAACTCCGGATTTGCATGCAAATGGTGCCTTATTGAACGATATTTTTCAAAATTTTCTTTAGCCAGTTTTTTGATTTTCTCTTTAATCATAAATCGGTTTCTTTAAAGATTGTCTTTTTCCTCTTTGCCAATCCTTACCTCAACTTGCGCTGGTACAATGAGCAATCCCTCCGGGAAAAGAGGCTCCAATACCTTCTTCATTTCCTCTGCTTCTTTGTAGGCCCGAAAATTCCCAAACTGAACCTTGAAGTTGGGTGAATGAAAAAGCATATAAGACTTTTGATCTGGAAAGGTTTTCATCAATCTCCCTTTTGCTCTTGTTGCATCATCCCTCTTATTGGTGCTTATCACAATTATCCGAAACCCAGCTTCTACCGTAGTTCGGTCCTTCAAAGTTTGCTTGTTGAGCTCAATTTGTTTATCTACCAACCTGTCTACCCTAGGATCTCTTATTACATACTTGCTTTTACCCAATTGGGCTATAGCTTGTTGCATTGTTAGAAACAACAAGAGCACTAGGATGGTTTGTTTAGTAGGTGTTTTCACGATGGTATTTTTTAGGTGTTTATTCTTTGCCGTGACAAGCCTTGAATTTCTTGCCGCTGCCACAAGGGCAAGCGTCGTTCCTTCCGATTTTTGGACCAACCCTCACTGGTTCTTGTTTGATTTGCTCAGATGGATCATTGTAGGCGTTGTCTGATTCCAATAGTTCTGGCGATGGTTTGCCACTTACATCGTCTTTCCTCACTTGCATCCTGCTCATGTCTGTTCTGCTTTCCTTTCCTTCCCTTAATGAGGCTGAACCTTGATCAACAGGCAATCCCGCATGGCAAAGGAATGAAACAATTTCTTTATTCACTGCAACATCCATCTCTGAAAACAACTGAAAAGCAGTTTGCTTGTAAATAATTAACGGGTCTTTTTGCTCATAAACCGCTGTTTGCACGCTCTGTTTCAAATCGTCCATTGCCCTGAGATGCTCCTTCCAAGTGTCATCAATCAATGCCAAGGTAATGGTTTTTTCAAGAGAACCTACCATTTCTACTCCCTTGCTGCTTAATGTCTTCTCTAAATTTGTCAAAACATTGATAGATTTCTTACCATCTGTAAACGGAACAACCACATTCACAATATGGTTTCCTTGAGTCAATCGTACATTCTGAAAAACAGGAAGCGATTGTTTTGCAAGTGCTTGTTTTTTAGAATTATAATGTCCAATTGCTTCTTTATACAACTGTTCTGTTAAGTTATTGATATCTCCTTTTGCTAACTCTTCTGCAGTAATTGAAACATCTATGCTGAAATGGATGATTACAGACAACCTAAATCCTTCAAATTCAGAGGTACCTGCATATTGGTTAACCAGCGATGAAGAAACTCCATAAAATGCATTGTCCAAATCCAATGCCAAGCGCTCTCCAAACAAGGCATGTTGCCTTTTGCTGTAAACAACATTTCTTTGTTTGTTCATCACATCGTCATATTCCAACAAACGCTTCCTGATACCAAAGTTGTTTTCCTCCACTTTTTTCTGAGCTCTTTCAATGCTCTTTGTAATCATACTGTGTTGAATCACTTCACCTTCTTTGTATCCCATCCTGTCCATCAAAGACGCTATTCTCTCACTTCCAAACATCCGCATCAAATCATCTTCCAATGACACATAAAATTGTGAGGTTCCTGGGTCACCTTGTCTTCCTGCACGTCCTCTCAACTGCCTGTCTACACGCCTGCTTTCATGCCTTTCTGTACCGATAATTGCCAAACCTCCTGCCTCTTTCACTCCTTCCCCTAGCTTGATATCCGTTCCTCTTCCTGCCATGTTCGTTGCAATGGTAACATTGCTCTTCAATCCGGCTTCTGCAATAACCTGTGCTTCTTTCGCATGTTGCTTGGCATTCAATACATTGTGCGGGATCTTTTTTTGTTGCAGCATCCTGCTTAGCAATTCGGATACTTCAACTGAAGTGGTACCTACCAATATTGGTCTTCCTGCATTTCTCAACACCTCAATCTCGTCAATGACAGACTTGAATTTTTCCCGCTTGGTTTTAAACACCATATCCTCATTGTCTTTTCTCGTCATGGGGATATTTGTCGGAATTGAAACAACATCCAACTTATAAATGTTCCACAACTCAGATGCTTCAGTCTCTGCAGTACCAGTCATACCAGCCAATTTGTGGTACATCCTAAAGTAGTTCTGCAACGTAACCGTGGCATAAGTTTGGGTCGCTGCTTCTATTTTTACATTTTCTTTTGCTTCAATGGCCTGATGTAGTCCGTCACTGTACCTTCTTCCTTCCATGATACGTCCGGTCTGCTCATCTACAATCTTTACCTGACTGTCAATTACAACATATTCAACATCCTTTTCAAAAACCGTATAGGCTTTCAAAAGCTGTTGAACAGTATGTATTCTGTCTGCCTTCAATGAATAATCCTGAATCAACGCTTCTTTGTTGCTGATTTTTTCTTCATCACTTACATTGCTTTTCTCAATTTCTGCAATGGCGATGCTTAAATCCGGCAAAACAAAAAAGTTTGGATCTTCTCCACCCTTTGTGATGAAGTGAAGTCCCTTATCTGTTAACTCAACCTGATTGTTTTTTTCATCGATGTGGAAATACAATTCCTCATCAACTTCTGGCATGTGTTTCTGTTGCTCTGCTAGAAAATAGTTTTCTGATTTCTGAAGCTTTACCCTGATGCCAGGTTCACTAAGGAATTTGATTAAGGCCGTGTGCTTTGGTAATCCACGATACGCTCGCATCAATTGAAGTCCACCCTCTTGGGTGCCATCTTTTCCTTCTGCAATAAGTTTCTTTGCATCTTGCAAAGACTTCATCACTATTTGTTTTTGTACTTCTACAAGTTGTTGTATTCTTGGCTTGTGAATATGGAATTGTTGATCGTCTCCTTTTGGAACCGGACCTGAAATAATCAACGGGGTTCTTGCATCATCAATCAACACACTATCTACCTCATCCACCATGGCATAATGATGCTTGCGTTGAACCATCTCATCTGGAGAATGTACCATGTTGTCTCGCAAATAATCAAATCCAAATTCGTTGTTTGTTCCGTAGGTAATATCAGCCAAATAGGCTTTTCTCCTGGCATCGGAATGTGGTTGGTGTTTGTCTATGCAATCTACAACGAGTCCAAGCCATTCAAATAAAGTACCATTCCATTCTGAGTCCCTTCGTGCCAAATAATCATTCACAGTTACGATGTGAACACCTTCTCCAGCAAGTGCATTGAGATAGGCAGGTAGGGTTGATACCAATGTTTTTCCTTCTCCCGTTGCCATCTCTGCAATCTTTCCATTGTGTAAAACAGTACCACCTATCAACTGAACATCGTAGTGAATCATGTTCCAGTTAACCAAGCTTCCTGCAGCCATCCAACTTGTTTTGTAAGTTGACTGATCTCCGTTTATGGTTACATAATCTTTTTTGATGCTAAACTCCCTGTCTAATTCGGTTGCTGTTGAAACCAACTCATCATTTTCCTTGAATCTCCTGCCAGCTTCTTTTACCACAGCGAATGCCTCTGGAAGAATCTCTTTAAGGGCTTCCTCTATTTTTTCATTGCGCTTCTTTTTGATTTCATCAATTTCCTTGTAAATGTCGTCTCTCCCAATTATATCCTCAAGTGGAAGCTGCTCTGCCTGGTCAGCCAATGCTTTGATGTTGTTGTCTATCTCTGTAAGATGATTTTTTATTCGACCTCTAAATTCATTGGTTTTATTCCTCAGCTCATCGTTCGAAATAGATTTGTAAGATGCAAAATGGGTATTAATTTGTCCAACCAATGGCCTTATTTTATCTACATCCTTATCTGATTTACTTCCACCGAAAATTTTTGATATAAAATTCAACATAATATTATCCTTTATATACTTGTTAGAGTTGGCAAAATTACTCCTTTTTGGTTTAAAGTTTATTGTTTTAGGTTTAAATGGTTGAAATGGTTTAAGGGGTTAATGTTTATTGAGTTTATGCCTAGACTAATAAACTTTAAACCTAAAACTTTCAACAATTTTCCGTTCGTCCTTTTTTTTAAGCTCACCGAAGGCAATTATATACCTTTGGCATCCAACATCGGAATAATTTATTTTATGACAAGACTTTTATCTCTTATAACTTTTGTACTTCTCACTTCATTAACCAGTTTTTCACAAGATGTATTTCAAGTGAATGGTAAATTGGTAGACACCCTTGGTAACCCAATCGCTCGTGCAACCCTCAGGTTGTATGTAGATGGCAAAAAAGACACCATCAAAGCAGTATCCAACAATGTTGGATTCTTTTTAATTAAAGGCGTTCCGGAAAGGAAATTCACCCTGTTGATTTCAAGCATTGGGTATGGTACCGTTGCCAGAAACCTTGCCATACCAGACGGTCAAGAAGTGCTTAACCTTGAAAATTTTAAGTTAGATCCATCGTATACTTCAATGGACAACATATTAATTACCGTTCCAACCATCATCGTGAAAGAAGATACCGTTGAGTACAAGGCAGATTCTTTTCGACTTAAACCGAATGCAATGGTGGAAGACCTCCTGAAAAAAATGCCAGGCATTGAGGTTGATAAAAATGGCAACATCACGGCACAAGGAAAGACTGTGAGTAAAGTGCGTGTTAACGGAAAAGATTTCTTCAGTGGTGATCCTAAGACAGCAACGCGTGAGCTTTCTGCAGATATGATTGACAAGGTTCAGGTTATTGATGACTATGGCGATTTGGCCAATGCATCTGGTATCAAAGACGGTGAGCCAGATAAAATCATCAACCTTCAATTGAAAAAAGACAGGAACAAGGGAATATTTGGTAGAAGTACCACTGGATTGGGTACCGATGATCGTTATCAAGGAACTGCCAACGTTAATGTATTCAATAACAACAAACAATTGTCGTTCTTCGGTGGCGCTAACAATACCAACACCAGCACCTTCGGTTTTGATGGTGGCGGCGGTGGCGGTGGAAACAGTGGCGGTGGCGGTATGGGCGGTCGTGGTATCCAAGTTAACATCGGCGGAAACAACCAAGGTGGTTTCGGTAACGATGAAGGCTTGCGTACTTCACAATCTATCGGTACAAATTTCAGAAACGATTTTAAAGATAAAAAAGGTTCTATTTACGGAAACTATAGCTTCTCTAACAGATCAACTGATATCATCAGGGATGTAGCTTCGCAGAATTTCTTCCAGAATAGCTCGTTTTTGAATCATCAAATTGATACATCTGTAAGCAAGTCTAAAAATCACCGTGCTTCTCTTAACATCGAATGGAACATAGACTCATTCAATTATGTAAAGTTTATCCCTGAATTCAATACCAGGTTGTCGAATTCAAATTCCAATTCTTTGTTTGATTATTTAAGGGATAAAACTGATTTAACCAGTTACGGAAGCAACGACAATTCTTCTACATCTAAGGCACCAAATTTTTCTGGTAACTTGATCTTCAACCATAAATTCAAAAAGCGTGGTAGGAACCTTTCTGTTAACATCACAGGTGGGTATAACTCTACAGATGGAGAAAGTGATAAATTAAACATCACTAACAATGTAATTCCTTTTGTGAATTCGATCCAACAAAAGCAATTTATCAATACCAATAACCAGTCTGATAATTTTAACATGAGGTTCAACTATTCTGAGCCTATCATGAAAGACAGGTACTTAGACATGATTTACAGCTATGGTCAATCCTTTACTAGCAACGACAGGGCTACTTATCTAATTGATCCATTTGGTGCAAAAACATTGTCTAACACATTGAGCAATGCTTTTGAAACCGACTTCCTTAATCAACGGATTGCCGCTAACTTGAGAACGGTAAAGAAAAAGTATAATTATTCAATTGGTGTGAGTGCACAGCCCGTTAATCAGAAAGGTTATTCGGTAACAAGAGACAGTGCTTATACACCAATAAAAAGGCAGAATTTCTTCCCAACTGCACGTTTGGCGTATAACTTCACCAGGACCAAGAACATCAACTTCAATTATTTCGCCAACGCTATTCAGCCTTCATTTACACAACTTCAGCCGGTGAAAGATATATCTAACCCTCAATACCAAACACAGGGTAATCCATTGTTGAAGCCTTCACAGAATCATTTCTTCACCTTGTTCTATAACAATTTGAATTTTACGTCTGGACAAACATTCTTCGCAGGAGCTAACTACAGTTTCATCCAAAATCAAATCATAAACAACACAGTCCGGGTGGGTAATTCTGGCACACAGCTTACTACTTACGACAATGTGAATGGGTACTATAATGTTACCGGTTTCTATAACTTCAGCAAGCCTTGGAACAACAGAACCTTTGTTCTAACGATTAACGGATCGGTTAACCTCAACAACAATGTAAATTTAATTGACAACGAACGAAACGTCGCTAAAAATCTGTTGATTGCTCAAGGTGGTAAATTTGAATTCAATTGGAAAGATTGGTTGGAATTTGATTTGGGAGGTAGATACGGATTGAACAGGATTAGGTATACATTACCAGGACAACAAAATGTTGATTATGGAAGTTGGACCATCACAAGTAACTCAAGGGTTGATTTAAAGGGTGGTTGGATTTTCAGGTACGATCTTGAATACATCATCAACAGGGGATTGTCATCAAGTGTTAATCAAAACATCACATTGTGGAATGCTTCTTTTGAAAAAACCATGTTCAAGAAAAAGAATGGTATGCTGAGAATTTCAGGCTTCGATATTTTCAAAGAAAATAAAAGCATCGCGAGGTCTATAAATGGCAATAACATTGTAGATACAAGGGTGAATAGGTTAACAAGGTACTTCATGATGACATTCACATACCGTATTAATAAGTTTTCAGGTGTGCAGTCAAGTGGTTCACAGACTACAATGGGCACACAGTCTAGGTCATTCTAGTTTTGTTTAAATTGAATATAAAGATCCTCCATATGGGGGATCTTTTTTTTTATGCATGAAGGTGCTAAAAAAATATTTTGGGATAAATTTTTTGGAATACATTCCCAGGAAAATTTGCTATTCCATTTTTTCAGCCTATTTTCCTTAAAATATTACATTGGATTCCATAACTCATATTGTTTTAGGTGCCTGTATTGGTGAAATTATACTCGATAAAAATGCTGGCAGAAAGGCCATGCTTTGGGGTGCCCTTGCTCAAAGTGTACCAGACATAGATTTCATTGCTGGCATGTGGATGCCTGTATCAACAGAACTGCTCGCTCACAGGGGTATTACTCATTCTTTCTTATTTGGCGGAGCAATCAGCTTCTTTTTGGCGCTTATTGCCGCTAGATGGCACAAGGCAGAACCTATCTCTTTAAGAAAATGGTTTTTCTTTTTTTTGATTGAAATAGGCTGTCACCTTTTTTTAGATGCATGCAATAATTACGGCATCGGCTGGTTCGAACCATTTTCTTCAACACGCATTTCTTTTAATATAATCTATGTTGCTGACCCTTTATTCAGCATTCTTCCTGCCATCGCATTTTGTTTTTTAATCTTTCTTAAAACAGATCACAAACATCGTTTAAAATGGGCTAGGGCAGGGGTTTTGACGGCAACAATCTATTTGTTATTTGCATTTGTAAATAAATCGAGCATTGACAAAGATGTTAGAAAATTTGTTGCTTCAACTGAATCAAAACCACGTTCATATTTCACCACACCAACGCTGTTAAATAATATTTTGTGGTTTGTTGTAGTGGAAGACAGCCTTGGGTATCAAATAGGATACCGTTCGATTTTCGATAAATCTGACTCGCTTGATCTACATCATGTTGAAAAGAATGACCACTTGCTAAAACCAATTGGGGATCACATAGAAGTGCTGGAACTAAAAAAATTCTCGCAAGGATTTTATACAGTTGAAAATTGGGGTGATACATTGGTGTTTAACGACCTTCGATTCGGACAAACAAATGGATGGGAATATCCGAATAGTCATTTTGCATTTCATTATTATTTATCACATCCGAATGACAATGACCTTATTGTTCAAAGGGGCAGGTTTGCTGGTTTTAACCTTAATTCTGCTAAGATTATGTTCAAAAGAATGAAAAATGGTGTTAAATGAAGAATGTGTTTAAATGAAGAATGAAAAATGAAGAATGAAAAATGGAACAGCCCAGTTCATTCTTTAAATAGCTCTCTAAGGTGGCGTTGGTTAAATCTCTTTAAAATGGAACAGCCCAAGACTAAGTCTCGGGCTGTTCCATTTTTCATTTTTCATTCTTCACTTTTCATTTCTCTTCACTTTTCATTTCTCATCACTTTTCATTTCTCATCACTTTTCATTAAAACCCCATTTTCTTCTTCAAATTGCTGTCAATTGCATCAAGAAATTCTTCAGTATATTGATAATGTTCACCATGATTAACTTTATTACCATGGATACATACAGCCAAATCTTTGGTCATATGTCCTTCTTCTACTGTTTGGATACATACAGCTTCTAAATCATTGGCAAAATTGATCAAGGCCTCATTTCCATCAAGTTTACCCCTAAAAGCCAAGCCGCGTGTCCATGCAAATATTGATGCAATTGGATTGGTGCTAGTTGGCTTTCCTTTTTGATGATCGCGGTAGTGGCGAGTAACTGTTCCGTGAGCAGCTTCAGACTCCATAGTCTTGCCGTCTGGAGTTATTAAAACAGACGTCATCAAACCAAGAGATCCAAACCCTTGTGCCACCGTATCGCTTTGTACGTCTCCATCATAGTTCTTACAAGCCCAAACAAACTTACCATTCCATTTCAATGCACTGGCAACCATGTCATCAATTAGCCTATGCTCATAAGTGATGCCTGCTTCCAAATAGGCAGCTTTGAACTCATTCTCAAAAATCTCTTGGAAAATGTCTTTGAACCTTCCATCGTATTTTTTAAGAATGGTGTTCTTTGTACTCATATACAAAGGCCATTTCTTTGAAAGAGCCATGTTAAAACAGCTTCTTGCAAATCCCATGATGCTCTCATCAGTATTATACATGCTGAGTGCAACTCCAGCACCTTTGTATTGATATACTTCGTGCTCTATGATTTGTCCATCTTCGCCTTCAAACTTAATCGTAAGCTTTCCTTTACCTGGAACTACGAAATCAGTTGCACGGTATTGATCTCCAAATGCATGGCGACCAACAATGATTGGACTATCCCAATTGGTTACAAGCCTGGGTATATTTTTAATTACAATAGGTTCTCTGAAAACAGTACCATCAAGGATGTTGCGAATGGTTCCGTTCGGACTCTTCCACATCTGTTTCAAGCTAAACTCTTTTACACGGTCCTCATCTGGCGTTATAGTTGCACACTTAATCCCTACCCCATGCTCCCTTATTGCATTGGCAGCATCAATCGTTACTTGGTCATTGGTTTGATCACGATATTCAACACCTAGGTCATAATATTTGATGTCTAGCTCCAAATAGGGGAGTATCAACTTGTCTTTGATGAATCTCCAAATGATTCTAGTCATTTCATCACCGTCTAACTCTACTACAGGGTTGTC
>JBILHX010000044.1:0-25057 GCA_044350285.1 Chitinophagaceae bacterium
AAATTTGAATCTGTTGGTTTTAATGTGAAGTACAGGTTTTTATCTATTGATGAGGTGCATAAGCATTTTCGGGTAGCTTATTTTTTAAAGGGTGTGATTTCTACCAATAACCTGAGGTATGAAGAGCTTACTTCAGAAGGCGATCAAACTGCCATTGAAACAGGCTTTATTTTTACTCAGCTGATTCATAAACTCGCCATTTCCGCTACAGCAGGCTTAAACGAGGTTGTTGACGAAGAACGATGGGCCAAATTAGCTGGACCAAGAAATTACGGTTTAGAAAGTTTTAATTACAGTATGTCTGCTGGGTATCTTTTGTTTCCAAGGAAGTATACCAGTTTCAACCAACCGAATTTCAATATTTATTGTGAATTTTTAGGATCAAGAGGGTTAGACAGGAATGTGTCTTTTTTGGACATTGCACCGGCCTTACAAGTTATTGTTCGAAGCAATACGAAAGTTAATTTTGGATATCGTTTCCAAGTAGCTGGACAAATGAACCGAATGTCATCAACCGGATTTGTTTTTAGTTTTGAAAAGACATTTTTAAATGCTTTAAAGAAGAAATTTTCATGATTAAACCGATAATTGCCTCAATAAAATGGCTTTTACGGCTATTTGTTAAAAAGGAATGCTGCAAGTAGCAAATCTTTTGTCTTAAAATTTGTACCTTGGGACTGTGAAAAAAATTGTTTTCATCATAATGGCTATACAAATACTTTCTTCAGGTAATTTTCTGAATGAATTAGTCAAGTTCAATAGTTTGATGGAGCATTTTTCAGAACACGGTAAAGGGAAGAATCCACTTGATTTTGTTCAGTTTATCAGGCTTCATTATTTTGACAGTAAACACGAGAATTCAGATCCAAAGAGGCATGCATCTCTTCCTCTTCATCATTCAACAGCATCGTTCAATGTCGTGTTTCATTCGCCGGTAGAACCTTTTCACATGAACGTTTTTTTTGAAAAGCTCTCTGCTGATTATAATCCCATCAACAAGGCCATGATGCCTCAGTTCAAGCATGTGTCTGTATTTCAGCCCCCTCGAGTTGCCTAAATTTCTGTAAAGGCAACATTTTTTCTTGTTAAATAATATTATCATGCTGAATGCAATTATTCGCTTTTCCATTAGGAACAAGCTTGTTATAGGTCTTTTTACACTTGCTTGGATTATCTGGGGCGTTGTTGAGGTTATTAAGCTACCTGTTGATGCATTGCCAGACATCACTTCAAATCAGGTTCAGATTATTACCGTTTCGCCCACTTTGGCCTCGTTGGAAGTTGAGAGATTGATTACGTTTCCAATTGAACAAGCCTCCTCAAATATTCCTGGCATCCAAGAGATCAGGTCTATTTCACGTTTCGGTTTATCTGTGGTAACTGTTGTATTTGGAGATGACAAAGACATCTACTGGTGCAGGCAGCAAGTAAGTGAGCGAATGTCTTTGGTTAAAGATGAAATACCTAAAGAGGCGGGTAGTCCTGAGTTGGCGCCTGTAACAACAGGGTTGGGGGAAATCTATCAATACGTGGTTAAGGCTAAGAAAGGATACGAAAAGAAATATGACCTCACTGAGCTAAGAACCATACAAGATTGGATCATCAGGAGGCAGTTACTTGGAACACCGGGAGTTGCTGATGTGAGCAGCTTTGGGGGCAAGTTGAAGCAGTATGAAGTTGCATTGGATCCGGATAGGATGAGAAGCACCGGTATAACGTTGCAGTCAATTTTTGACGCATTGGAAAAGAATAACCACAACTCAGGCGCAGCATACATTGAAAAGGGGCCTTCCTTGTTGTTTATTAGAACGGAAGGGTTGGCAACTTCTTTGGAAGAAATTGAAAATATTTATGTGAAAAGTGCTGCATCTGGAACACCGATCTATGTCAGGGATGTTGCAACAGTAAGAATTGGAAGTCCTGTTAGATATGGTGCCCTCACCTATAACGATGAAGGAGAGGTTTCTGGGGCTGTGGTGCTCATGCTGAAGGGACAAAATGCCTCTGATGTGATAAAAGGGATTTCTACAAAGATGGAGCAGATTAGAAAAACACTGCCTGAAGGTGTTGAAGTAGAGGTTTTTCTGGATAGGACCAAAATGGTAAAGAAGACCTTATCGACAGTTAAAACCAATCTTTTTGAGGGAGCTATGATTGTTATCCTCATCTTGGTTTTTTTCCTTGGAAATTTGAGGGCTGGATTTATTGTGGCCTCCGTAATTCCTTTGGCCATGTTGTTTGCCATCGGTATGATGAATCTATTTGGGGTGTCTGGAAATTTAATGAGTTTAGGAGCACTTGATTTTGGACTCATTGTTGATGGAGCCGTGATTATCGTAGAAGCTGTTCTGCACCGTCTTCATAGCAATAAGCATGAAGGATTGCAGTTAAGGCAGTTTCAAATGGATACGGCTGTGGAACAATCCTCAAGCAGGATGATGGGAGCAGCGGTATTTGGACAAATCATTATCCTTATTGTTTATATTCCGATACTCAGTTTGACTGGCATAGAAGGTAAGATGTTTAGACCCATGGCTCAAACAGTGGCTTTTGCCTTGATTGGGGCATTTATCTTGTCCTTAACTTATATACCGATGATGACGAGTATCGTGTTGAGTAAAAAGTTGAATCACCATGATGGATTTACTGATAGGATGATGACTCGTTGGCAAAATGGATACAAGCGTGCGTTGATAAAATTGCTGGCACACCCTAAAAAAGTAATCATGACTTCCGTTGCCTTGTTGGGTATATCCATTTTTATTGCATCAGGATTGGGAGGGGAGTTTATTCCGGAACTTGAGGAAGGTGATTTTGCAATTGATGCCAGGATGATGACAGGAACAACCCTGAGTGAAACCATCAAAGCAACCACCCAAGCTGTACATGAGTTGAAGAAATTTCCTGAGGTAGAAAAGGTGGTTACGCGCATTGGTGCGAGTGAAATACCCACGGATCCAATGCCGGTGGAAATGACAGACATCATTGTGAACTTGAAAGATAAAAAAGAATGGACCAGCGCCAAAACCTTTGATGAGCTTGCAAACAAGATGAGTGTAGCCATAAAAAAAGTGCCTGGATTAACAGGCGGGTTTCAATATCCCGTTCAGATGCGTTTTAATGAGCTTATCGCAGGAGCAAAGCAAGATGTAGTCTGCAAGGTATTTGGCGAAAATTTGGATACCTTGGTGAAGTATGCAGATGCTTTCTCAGGCATCATTCAAACAGTTGATGGCGCAAAAGACATTTATGTAGAAAGGGTGACAGGTCTTCCTCAAATTGTTATCCGATATAAGAAATCAGCAATTGCCGCGTATGGATTGAATATTGCCGATGTAAACAGGCTACTCAGGGCTGCATTTGCAGGAGAATCTGCCGGGCAAATTTACGAAAATGAACGTCGATTTGGTTTGGTTGTTCGATTGCAAGAGGAACATCGAAACGATATTGATGACATCAAACATTTGATGATCACAAATGCTGCTGGCTTATCAATACCGTTGTCTCAAGTTGCCGAAATTAGCATTGAAGAAGGTCCAAATCAAATACAGCGTGAAGATGCCAAGCGTCGAATTACCATCGCATTTAACGCTAGGGGGCGAGACGTTCAAACCATTGTTGAGGAAGTTCAAAAGAAGGCTGAAGCTTCGATAAAACTGCCTCCGGGTTATTATGTGAAATATGGTGGGCAATTTGAAAACCTCATAGAAGCAAAACAGCGGTTGATGATAGCAGTTCCAGTAGCCCTGTTGTTGATTTTATTGATTTTATATTTTTCATTTGGATCTCTTCGCTACGGGTTACTGATATATACAGCCATTCCTCTTTCTGCCATTGGTGGGATTATTCTTCTTTGGATGCGGGATATGCCGTTCAGTATTTCGGCTGGCGTAGGCTTCATTGCTCTTTTTGGGGTTGCTGTGTTGAATGGAATAGTGCTTATCAGTGAGTTTAACCGATTGAAGGCTGAAACAAAATTGAGCATCAAGGAAATAGTTCTTACTGGAACATCTTCACGGCTAAGGCCTGTATTGATGACCGCTGCGGTGGCTTCATTGGGATTCCTTCCGATGGCTTTGAGCAACAGCTCTGGCGCAGAGGTGCAACGCCCCTTGGCAACAGTGGTGATTGGAGGATTAATTTCAGCAACGTTATTAACCTTATTTGTTTTGCCCGTGTTGTATGTATGGGTTGAAAGAAGAAAAAATGTTGTTGTTAAGCCAGCATCGCTCTTGATTTTAATCTTCATTTCATTATCCTCTTCACTTCAAAGTCAGACCATATCCAAACTTTCATTGGATACTGTTTTATCGATATCTGATCGAAACAACCTGGCTTATAAGATTGCGGATAAGCAGGTTGAGTATTTCAACCAACTTAAAAATAACCCTGTTGAGATACCTAGAACTGGTATTGGATTGGAATATGGAAACATCAACAGTGCTAAAAACGACACGCGGTTTTTCTTAAGTCAATCTTTCCAACTTCCCCTGGTTTATTACAGGCAGAAGGTATTTTATGAAAAAGCCATTGCAGTTCAATCTGCCGATAAGCTTAACAAGCGTTCAGAAATTCGATTTCAAGTAAGAAAACTTTATTCAAGGTTGCAGGATCTTGATAGAAAAGAAATGATATTAAATGAAATTGAAAATAACTTTCGGGAGTGGAGCAGGATTTCAGAATTGCAGCAAAAGCAAGGAGAGATTCATGTGTCAGCCTTAAACATGATTCGCATTCAAACTGCACAAATATCCCTTCAAAAAGAGCAACTGAAATCTGAGCGGTTGAGCATACAATCAGAGCTAAAAATCATGTTGAATATTGGGGATGAAATTCTGCCAACAACAGAAGTTGGGAAGCCCATTTCATGGACACTTTCATCTCAAACAACATTGGATTCTCATCCCCTGATTTTACTTGCTGATGCCATATACAACCAACGAAAAGCACAAACAGGATTGGAAAAAAACAAGCTTACCCCTGATTTTACGGTTGGATACAGCAACCTCTCCATTATTGGTTGGCAGTCACCCGACGGCATTTCCCAAAAATACTTTGGAGGGGGCAAAAGATTTGGAATATACCAGCTTGGCATTGGTGTTCCCTTGTTCAATGGGGCTGTTCGCGCAAAAATCAAGGCATCGACCATTAACGAAGAGATTGCATTGTTGGAAAAGCAGGTGCATCAAAATCGGTTGAATAGTCAAATGAATCAGTTGTCGGTGAAATTTAAGCAGTTGTTGGATGCACAACACTATTACGATGGGGATGGTGTAAAATTTGCATCTGAAATTTTAGCGCAATCTTCAGCACGTTTAAAGAACGGTGATATACCTTTTTCTGAGTGGTTCATGTTAATCAATCAATCGCTTCAGATAAAAATTGCCCAAGTAGAAAATATCCACCAGCTTTCGCTTGTTGAAGCTGAGTATCATTACTTAACAGAAAAAAATTAATTATGCGTATCATTATATTTGTTTCAATTGCAATATCAACGTTATTGATTGGATGTTCAGACAAAAAAGTGGCTTCAACAGAGGCAGAAACTGTTGTGCCAACAGAAGCTATTGATTTAACAAATGCCCAATTGCAGGAACTTCAGCTTGTTTTTGGAAGTGCTGAGAAAAAACAAATCAGTTCAACAATACAAGTTCAAGGGAAAATAGATCTTCCTCCTCAAAACATCATTTCTGTAAATTTTGCATTGGGGGGGTTCTTGAAAAGTACCAAGCTCATACCGGGTATGAGGATTTCAAAAGGTGAAGTAATTGCGGTAATGGAAGACCAGAACATCATTCAGCTACAGCAAGACTACCTGTTGTCGCAATCAAAATTAATACTGGCGAAAGGTGAATACGAAAGACAGCGAACACTGTTTGATGCAAATGCTGGAACTTCAAAACTGATGCAGCAAGCAGAATCTGAGATGAAAATTCAATCAATCAACACCAAATCACTTGCAGAAAAACTAAAATTAATAGGCATCGATATCCAACTGTTGAATGAGAACAACATCAGTGGTCAGGTTCCCATTAGATCAAGTATTAATGGATACGTTTCCAAGGTGCATGTGAATACCGGAAAATTTGTTCAGCCTGCTGAAACGATGTTTGAGTTGATAGATCCAGATGATATTCACGTAGCCCTGACTCTTTTTGAAAAGGATTTGCCCTATGTTCACACTGGCGATCTTGTAAAGGTTCGGTTTATGCAAGAACCCAACAAGAATTATGATGCTGAAGTTATTCTTGTAAACAGAAATGTTGACGATGATAGAACGGCCATGGCTCATTGCCATTTCAAGCAACAGCCTTCGAACTTACTTCCTGGAATGTTTGTTGAAACAACCATTTCCGTGTTAAACAAACCGGCTTTTGTATTACCGGAAGAAGCCATCCAGCGTTTTGGCAACAAACAGTATGTTTTTACTTCGGTGAACAAAAACAAAGTAAAAATGACTGAAGTTACAACCGGGTTGATTCAAGACGGCAAAATTGAAATCACTTCTAGTCCAGATCAATTGATGAATGGAGAAGTGGTTTTAAAAAACGCCTACAAGCTATTGGGTATGTTGAAAAATGGAGGGGAATAGGCTTAGGACCTATATTCCTCTCTAACCGGTGTAAAGATGTCAATCAGTACACAATCAGTATGTGCAATGGCAGAATGCAACACATTTGAAGGGATCACCTGTATCGTACCTGGCAACAGCATATAGGTTTCATCGCCTATGTTCATTTCCATCTTGCCTTCTACCATCATGGTGATTTGTTCATGTGGATGACTGTGTGCGGGAAGTGCACTTCCTTTGTCAATGGTCACATAGCCAAATGTTGATTTTTCGCCATGTACATACTGCCCATTGATTCCTTCTGTTAATAGTTTCTTCTTGATCTCGTCTAAATGCGGCATAGAATATATTTATAAATTAAAATAAGCAACGGTTCCCCCAACCCAACTCTTGTCCTTGTTGTAGCGGGTTCCAATCATTTTTCCCTTGCTTAACCGGGCTAAATTAGTCAATAGTTTTGGTTCTTCATCACCATCTTTCCAAGTAAACATAAGCCTGATTTCCGCTTTAGCGGGAATGTCTTGTGTTTCAACACAATCGGCATAAACAACTTTTTTTTGTAGGATCCAATTCGATGGATTTTCGATGTGCTCAAGATCTGATTCTTTCAAGTCAATGATGACTCCTTGGCCTGCAAATGAAAACAACGGTTTTAGCACATAGTTTTCTAGGTCTTTCGGGATTTGTTTTATTTCATTTAGAAAAAAAGTTTCGGGTATAAATGGATGCCTTAAGAAAGGCATGGTATATTTTGAAATTCTGTAGAACCAATTTGGATGTCCTATCCATTCAACATCCAGATCGCTTGTGAGGTCTGGTATTGGACCCAATTCATCTCTCACAGCATTCAATTCATCAAAAATAATGCGGTTGTAAATTCTTTTGATTGGTGTTTTTAAGCCATCGCGTATGTAAAACAGGTTTTTCGCTTCCTTGATTATTTCAGTTAGGCAGATTGTTTTGATTCCTAAATAAGTTTCCGTGCAATAAAAATCAATTCTTGTTTTTTGAGAATGAGGTTTGATTTCCAATATAACCACTTCTTTTGGCTCTGCATTGCCTACTATCACGTTGCCTAATTCTTTTAAGTAAGCGTCTTTATCTAGTCCGTTGAAATAATGAGAAAATCCGTCTGGAATACTAAAATGTTTTTCCAAAATTTCTGGATAAAATACTTGAAATCCGAACAGGGTAGGGAAGCCTTGCATCTCTATTAATGCAGGATACAATTCGCCTTCCTTATTTTTGCAAATGCCAAAATCAATTGCAATGAAATGGGGGTGATTGTTTTCGTTCTTGACTTTTTCATTTTCAGGGATGGAACTATTTGTCAGCGATTTGAAATCAGGGCTTTTGATGAAGTCAATGATGAAATTGGCTGTGTTGATCATTTCCTCACCCAATTTTTTATTGATGAAAACAGGTGTTTCTGCAATCTTGAAATCCAGTGCGCCAGGGTAGGCTTTTTCAATATCATTCTTGCAAGCATCAAAGGATTCTTGTGTAAATGAAGCATTGAATTGTTTCCTGATTTTTTCTATCATAACCTCGATTCCTTTTGGAATGGTTTAGTTTAAATTAAGTCATTTAATTGACTGCCTGATGAAATTTGGCATGATATGTTTGTTCGTCATGCTGATTTTATCTGGATCATTCAGTTGTTCGATCATGGATTCCCACTTTTCGAATCCATGATTTTCTATAACAGTTTGTTTTTTATCCTCCCTCAACAAATACATGCTCATGCCTTGAGCATCCGCTTCTGGATGGAATTGTGTGCCAATCATGTATTCATTGAATCGAACCCCCATGATGGCCCTTTCCAACGGTACATGAGGCCTTTCTTTTTCAATGCACAACACCGAAGCTCCAATTTTTTGCATGCTTTTTTCATTGGGTTCTACAACTTGAAAGTCTCGGCTGTCGACCCCAAAAAACGGGTCTTTCAATCCATTGAAAATGCCTTCAGTTTCTGCACCTTCAAGCATGTGAATAGGGAAAACGCCAAATGCTGTAGATTTTCTCTTTGATACATTACCGATTTTGTAATACCTGCAAGCAAGTTGAAACGAATGGCAGATAAAGAAGACGTGTTTTTTATTGTGATTGGTCGGATTCTCATTCCAGCTTTCCACAGATTTTATCCATTCGAAATAAAGTTTTTCCCAATGGGTGGTTTCGCTTTCCAATGGGCTACCAGGACCTCCAGATGAAATATAAATATCGAAGTCTGTAGATGGAATTTCTTCCTTGTTTCGCACCTCAAATTCCTTGAAATCGATTAAGATTTTTTCTGATTTGCTAAAATTGACCAATAATTCACGAATGCAACGCATTCCTTCATTGGCAGCACCATCATTTAAATCAAGTACGGCGATTTTAATCGTTTTCTCTGTTTTAAGTAACATGGTGCAAAGATAAATTATTTGGGATTGAAATTGGATTTCGCAACCAATTCTGCTAATATAGTGAAGCCAAAAAGTTTGATTCAATAAATGAAGAGACTTCCTTGAAGCTCTTTGTTTTTTCATAAACTTCCAACTGCCTATCCGCTCCTGTCCCCTTTTCAAGAATGAAATGAATGCTTTTTAGCGCTTCCCTGCATCCAAGGTCATCAACCACGTCATCAATGAAATCAAGCAATTCAAGTATGAGTGAACGGGTATTTACTTCCTGCTCTTTTCCAAAATCAATCAACTTGTCATCAATCCCGTAACGTGATGCACGCCACTTGTTTTCGTTGACCAACGCCCGTGGATAAATCATGTAGTTCAGGTTTTTAGACCTTAACTTGTAAAGCTTTGCACAGAGGCATTGAAAAAGTGCTGCAAATCCTACACTTTCATCTGCTGTGAGTGGTACATCACAGATCCTGAATTCCACCGTTCCATAGAAAGGATGCACCCTTAGGTCCCACCAAATCTTTTTGGCATTGTCTATGCATTTCGTTTTAATCAGCAGATTTACATAATTTTCGTAGGCACTGTAGCTGTCGAAATAATCGGGAATACCTGTTCTAGGAAATTTGTCGAATACCTTTGTTCTGTATGATTTGAATCCTGTTTTTCTGCCTTCCCAAAATGGGGAGTTGGTGCTCAATGCAAATACATGCGGGAGAAAATACCTAGCAGAGTTTGCAATGTGTATGGCCATTTCTTTTGAAGGCATGCCTACATGCACATGAAGTCCAAAAATCAGGTTTGAACGGGCAGCATCTTGCATTTCATTGACGATTTCCTGATACCTAACATGGTCTGTAATCAGTTGCTGCCGCCAGGTACTGAAAGGGTGCGTTCCAGCCGCTCCCATGCTGAATCCCAGAGAACCAGCAATTTCCTTGATTGTTTTTCTCAAGTTATAAATATCTGTTCTTGCTTCTTCTATGTTTGCACATACGTCAGTTCCTACTTCAACAACCGCTTGGTGCATTTCTGCCTTTACTTTTTCACTGATGATTTTCTGGCCTTCAATCACAATTTTTTGTTCGTGACTGATGAGTTCTTTTGAAGAAGGGTCAATCACCATGTATTCTTCTTCAATCCCAACAGTAAAAATGGTATAATCGATCATATTTGGTGTTTTCATTTAGATGAGTGGTTTTCCTGTAGCACTGTTGGTTATGTATTTCCCCCAACTAAGGTTGTCTTTTTTGTTGTTCTTCTGAAGGGCAAGTTCGATTGCATAGTTGGCTGCTGTTTCAACAACCCATTCAAAATTTTCTTCACCTACACTTTTCAGGTCTGCATCTGGAGCAGGGTTGCAAAAGTCAATCGCATAGGGTATCCCATCTCTGATGGCAAGTTCTACTGTATTGAATTCATACCCTAAATAGTCATTTATTTTCAGCACGATTTTTGTCATTTCTTTGAGCAGCTCTGCTGATGGACTAAAACTCGCAACATACCTCAAGTGATGGGGATTTCTTGGCTCATATGGCATGATTCTAACATCCTTCCTGCCAATGCAATAGCATCGATAATATTGGTCGAACACAATTTCTTCTTGAAGCAGCATGACCAATTGTTTTGTTTCTGCATGCTTCTCAAAAAAATCCTCCATAGAGTCCAATCGATAAACGTTTTTCCATCCGCCACCAGAAAATGGTTTCATGTAAGCCGGAAATCCAACATAATCAAATATCTCCTTCCAGTTGAGCGGATAAGCAAGATTTGAAAAGGAATCATCGGAGGTATCATCAGGCAGTTCACGTGAGGGTAGAATCACTGTTTTTGGGACGGGAACGCCGATTTTAGTGGCGAGTGCATTGTTGAAAAACTTCTCGTCTGCACTCCACCAAAATGGATTGTTTACAACAGCAGTACCTGTGATGGCAGCATTTTTGAGGAAAGCCCTGTAAAACGGCACATCTTGTGAGATCCGGTCAACAATGACATCATAACCACAGGGTTCCCCCTGCATCACTTTATCAATTAAAACAGGCTCTGCACTGATTCCTTTTATCTTCTTTTCATTGATTCTTTTGATAAAGGCCTCAGGAAAAGCACGTTCCTTGCCAAATAATATGCCTATTTTTTTACTCATGGAAATCATTCATCTTGGTTGTCTCTAAGTTATGGAAATTTACGATTGAATGTATAGACTGATTAATTTCAACTTTAAAACCTTCAACTATAAACCAAATCATACATCCCAATGATTTGAATTACTTTTGTCAACTAATAATATTGATACGAACACACAATTCTTCCAAATTAATGCCTCTATTTACTCTCATTCTTTGGAAAGAGAAGTTATTTATGATATTTATTCTACAGGTTCACTTGATCTAAGCAGTAACATCAATCTGTTGTTGATTAATGACGGGCAGGACCTTCACAAGATGAATCTCAAGCAACACCTGCTTGATTTCATGGATCATGAGCACATCAAAAAGTTGGTATGTGTGGGCATCCACGCTGGACCTGATCGCAAGCAAGAATATGGAGTAGCAGGTTTTCCCGATTACTTACAGCGGGGAGATAGGGCAGGGCAATATCATTCCTTTCTGTTTTCTGAACTGATTCCTCATGTCAAAAGGCATGCTTCCGTGCAGGAATTTCACGAAAAGTATTTGCTGGGATTCTCATTAGGAGGGTTGATGGCATTTGATGTGGCGATGGATCATCCGATGGAGTTCAATGCCGTCGGGGTTTTTAGCGGCTCATTCTGGTGGAGGTCAACCTCACTTGATGCTGGATACATAGAGCAACAGCATCGCATTATGCACAACAAGGTTAGAACAAAAAAGGTCCAAAAAAAACAAAAATTTTTCTTTCAGACTGGGAAACTTGATGAATTATCGGATAGAAACAACAATGGTATCATCGATTCTATTGATGATACCATTGATTTGATATGCGAACTTGAAAACATTGGTTACCAAGGGGGAACCCATATTTCCTACCTTGAATTAGAAGATGGGAAGCATGATGTTGAAACCTGGTCTAGGGTAATACCTGAATTTTTAAAGTGGCTAAAGCCAAGTGAATAGCTTATTTAACTTTAAAAGCAACTTCAAGATTTTCCCAACGGATGAATACTTTGCCATCAGCAACTTGATACGTTAATGCTTCATTGAAAGAAGAAGATTTTGTTGATTTTACTTTAACCCTAAGAACATCATCTTCTTGCTTGTAGCTGTATGCACCCCATTGTTTTGCATTTTTATTGATGATGATGGTCCACTCACCTGCTTCCGGAATTGTAAAAAGGCTGTATTTCCCTTTTGGTAGTGATTGACCTTCAACTTTGATGTCTCCATCAATTTCAAAAGTGGTTGCATCATTGGCTCCAGTTCTCCAAACTTTGCCATAAGGAACCAAGTCTCCCCAAACGGTTCTGCCTTTTACTGATGGAGAACCATAAGCGATTGTGATGTTTACATTGCCTGCTTTTCCTGTTGCTGTAACGGCGGGACTAGGCTTTGCCTTGTCTTGAGAACATGCTATTAAACTGAATAAAGAAAAGGCTAAGATAAATGTTGACTGTAGAATCTTTTTCATTGTGTGTTTTTAATTGTTGATTATTTAAAATTGTTCAATTGTCTTTTATATTGTTGAATTGTGTTATGCAGACCCAAATATAGTGCATCACAAATTAATGCATGCCCAATACTTACTTCATCAATGTACGGAATATTTTTAATAAGATAGCCAAGGTTGTTAAGATCAAGGTCATGACCTGCGTTGATTCCCATTCCCAATTTCCTCGAAATATTAGATGCCAATTCGTAAGGCTTTACTGCGTTTTCTGGTGAAATGATAAATTCCTTTGCATAAGCCTCCGTGTACAACTCTATTCTGTCGGTTCCTGTCAAGGCCGCACCTTCGATCATTTCAGCAATAGGATCACAAAAAATACTTGTTCGGATGCCTGCGTTTTTGAAAAGGGTTATCATCTCAGTCAAATAGGCTTTGTGTAAAATGGTATCCCAGCCATGGTCTGATGTTAGCTGACCTTCACTATCTGGAACCAACGTAACTTGAGCCGGCTTGGTTTCTAGAACGAGTTGCACAAATTTTTCTTCCCTGCAATTTCCTTCTATGTTTAATTCAACTGAGATGTTTTTTTTCAGGTCCCTCACATCTTGGTAACGAATATGACGTTCGTCAGGTCGTGGATGAACCGTAATCCCATCAGCCCCAAAACGGATTGCATCCATCGCAGTTTTTAACACATCGGGATTGTTGCCACCACGGCTATTTCTGAGGGTTGCAATTTTGTTGATATTTACAGATAATGTAGTCAATAGAATATTGGTTAAACGTTTTGGCAAAATTCATCATCCTTGAACAATATTCCAAATTGAATTCAAACCATTTATCTAAATAAACTAAATCGCATCGATCCTGAAAAGATCCTATCTAGCATGATGAAATAGCCATAAAAAAACCCGACAGTGTTGATACTGTCGGGTTGAGATCTCATTTTATTTTCTAGTATCTGTAAAGGTCAGACTTAAACGGACCCACTTGAGCAATTCCCAAGTAATCAGATTGTGCGGTTGTTAGTTCATCCAACACAACACCAATTTTACCAAGGTGAAGTCTCGCAACTTTCTCATCAAGGTGCTTAGGAAGTACAAATACATTTTTATCGTATTGGTCGTTGTTCGTCCACAACTCAATTTGAGCAAGAACTTGGTTTGTAAATGAAGCACTCATCACAAAACTTGGGTGTCCGGTTCCACAACCAAGGTTTACCAACCTGCCTTCTGCAAGCAAGATGATGTCGTTTCCATCAACATTGTAAAGGTCAACCTGAGGCTTGATGGTATCTTTGGTATGGCCATAGTTTGTGTTTAACCAGGCAACGTCGATTTCTATGTCGAAGTGGCCGATGTTACAAACAATGGCTTTGTCTTTCATTGCTTTGAAATGTACACCTGTTATCAAGTCGCGACAACCAGATGCAGTAACCACGATGTCTGCTTCTTTTACAGCATCAATCATTTTTTTCACTTCAAATCCGTCCATTGCTGCTTGCAATGCACAAATCGGATCAATTTCAGTAACAATTACGCGGCAACCTGCTCCTGCGAGTGATGCAGCAGATCCTTTTCCAACATCTCCATAACCACCTACAACGGCTACTTTACCTGCAAGCATCACGTCAGTGGCCCTTCTGATGGCATCAACCAATGATTCTTTGCATCCGTATTTGTTGTCGAATTTGGATTTGGTTACACTGTCGTTTACATTGATAGCAGGCATAGGAAGGGTTCCTTTGGCAACACGCTCATACAAGCGATGAACACCGGTTGTTGTTTCCTCAGAAATACCTTTAACGTGTTGAACCAATTCAGGGAATTGATCCAATACCATGTTGGTAAGGTCTCCACCATCGTCCAAGATCATGTTAAGAGGACGATCGTTGCCACCGAAGAACAATGTTTGTTCGATGCACCAATCAGCTTCTTCAATGCTTTGACCTTTCCAGGCAAAAACACCGATGCCTGCAGCAGCAATGGCAGCAGCAGCGTGGTCTTGCGTAGAAAATATATTGCAAGAACTCCATTTAACTTCAGCACCAAGAGCAACAAGTGTTTCGATAAGAACAGCTGTTTGGATGGTCATGTGCAAGCATCCTGCAACACGTGCACCTTTTAATGGCTGTGATGGACCGTATTCAGCACGAATGGCCATCAATCCTGGCATTTCAGCTTCTGCCAACCTGATTTCTTTCCTGCCCCATTCAGCTAGGGTGATATCTTTGACCTTGTATGGTAGTGCAAAGTCTAATTTTGCGTTTGTTAGTGTAGACATACGTATTTTTAAATTTCGGCAAAGTTAACCGATTGTGATGAAATACCCTATTTAAAGGCTATTTATTCGGTAATTTTTAGGGTCATGATGTAGTCATCCATCAAATATCCATGGCCAATTTCAAGCACCGTTTCTGCTGTGATGGAAAACCCTTGTTTTTTGTAAAAATCAACGGTTGGATTTTCCTTGTTCACATTCAATTCAAGGTATTCTCCTCCCAATGGTTTTACTTCTTCCATGATGAATTTCAGTAGGGACTTCCCCAAGCCTTTTCCATGATGCTCTGGTTGCAGGTATAGTTTGTTGAGTCTGAATACACTGGGTTCAGAACCTGATTTCATAGAATAAGAAGCAAATCCAACAGCTTCATCATCCAGAAAAACGACCATGAATTGATGTCCTTGCTCAAGCATTTGTTTCTCCAGTGATGCATTGGAGTACATCATGTTCAGCATGAAATCAATCTGCTCATGGCTGATGATTGATGGATAAACCTTGTTCCAAATTTCTTTGCTCAGTTGTTGAATCAAGGGGATGCTTTCAGTTGATACTTTAGTTATCATATACATTGAAATGATTGTTGTGGGTTGATTTTGAAAATTCGAGGTGGCTCTTGATTGCTTTGTTGGATAATATGATTCCCGTAATGAGTGATACAATGGCTCCCGTCGTTAACAATAAGCTTGAAAAAGTTTTTACAACCATCTCGTTTTCCTGTAAAAAAAGAAAGAAGTCGTAGCTGCCATGAAATAAAATGGACCAAAACAATCCAGCCCACATGAGCTTGCGTTCTCTCTTGGGAGAGAATTTAGCTTTCCCCATAAAGTACCCCATTAAAATGGCAAAAGTTGCATGCGCAGGGATGGCAAGGAACATGCGAAAAACACCTGTTACCATTCCGTATTGACTAACATAAAATATATTTTCAAGGGTGGCAAAGCCCATGCCAACCATCACCGCATAAACAATGCCATCAAAGGGTTCATCGAATTCAGGTTTCCGATATGCATAATAGCGAAGCATGATGAATTTACACACTTCCTCAACCATGGCTACAAAGAAAAAAGCCTTGATACCAATGCCTTGAATGGTGTGAAAAAAAGTGAATTCATCTGCAATATTAAAGATTGACTCAATGATGAGTGCCGGGAAAATAGCAAGGATCCCCAACAGAAAACTGATGATGAGGTGTTTTCTTGGTTCCCTGTTGTATTGGTCTTTGAAAATGATATACAGGGAGATTGCAATGCCTGGTGCTATGGCAAGGATGAGCCAATTCATGACAATTTTTTTGCCAAGTTAAAACAAATTGAAACTATTGAGAGATAGTTTTTAAATTTAAGAATAAATTGCCATCGACAAGGTTGTGCATCAATCCATAGCAAAATGGAAAATGGTTTTTTTCTTTGCCCTTTTTGTGACTGCAGGTATTGCGTGCAAGGAGTGGATTTGATTTTCCAACCATTGCACAAAAATGAATCGCATTTAAAGTTTGAGATATGAATTTAATATTGAAGATTGTTTTTTTCTTGCTTCTTTTTTGTCAATTAAAACTGAATGCCCAAAGGTTTGCAGGAAACCCACCTTCATTGAAATGGAAGCAAACGGCTGGTAAAACATCAACAGTCATTTTTACCCCAGGTTTTGAGGATGCCGCAAAAAGAATTACTGCCATAACTGATGCAATTGCCAGTCAAAAAAATGGCATTCTTGGGAAAGTTTCAAAACCCATATCAATTGTTATCCAACCCAGCCCGGTGGTTTCTAATGCCTATGTTGGACTTGCTCCATGGCGCAGTGAGTTTTATGTCATGCCACTTCAAAATTCACTTCAATTGGGTTCTACAAATTGGATGGACAACCTTGCTGTTCATGAGTACAGGCATGTACATCAATACAGCAATTTCAGAAAGGGACTTTCAAAATTTGCTTACATAATTGCTGGAGAAGAAGGACAAGCCTTGGCCAATGCAGCGGCTATTCCTGATTGGTTCTTTGAGGGTGATGCGGTGTATGCTGAAACCCAATATTTAGCACAAGGACGGGGGAGGATGCCTTATTTTTTTGATCCTTTTAATGCCGTTTGGCTCGGGAAGAAACATTATTCATTCCAAAAACTCAGGAATGGTTCTTTGCGGGATTTCATTCCTGACCATTATGCGATGGGATATTTGTTGGTTCGTTATGGAAATGAAAAATATGGCAACGATTTTTGGGGCAAGGTAACTGATGATGCAGTTAGGTTCAAAGGGCTTTTTTATCCCTTCCAAAAAGCGATAAAAAAGTACAGTGGATTGGAATACAAAAAATTTGTTGCAGCAGCAATCGAATCACATCAACCAACAATGCTATTGGAGGATCTAAAGAACACGGAATCAGCTTTTAACGAGGTTGATCATGCTCGGGTTGTTGAATATCTTTATCCAACTTGGGTAGGAGAAGATTCAATTGTTGCCTTGAGAAAAGCCTTCAATGAGCTTCCGAAGTGGGTTGTTTTTTCCCAGGGGAAAATGAAGAAATTAGGAGTGAAAGAAATTGGTGTAGATGATTACTTTACACATAAAAATAACATCATTGCTTACACTTCCTATAGTCCTGATGCACGTTGGCAATGGAAGGAATACAATGATATTTTCCTATTCAATCTAAAGAATCAAATTTCACAACAAATAACTTTCAAACAACGTTATTTTTCACCAGACCTTTCATCCGATGGGAGCCAAGTTGTAGCCGTTCGAATAAAAGCCGATGCATCTTCAGAACTTGACATCATTGATGTGCAAGAGAAAAAATTGATTAAATCCTTTGAAAACAAAGGAGATTATTTTTTCAGCTATCCATGTTTTTCAGAAAATAACGAATCGATTTATGCCATAGCAAGAAAAAAAACAGGGGAGAGTGGAATCTTTTCTGTTGATGTAAAAACAGGAAAACAAATTGAATTGTTTCCTTTTGTAAACACCCCCATTTCGCTTTTGAGGGTTAATAAAAATAAATTGATTTTTACAGTAACCCATGAAAAAAGAAATGAGCTTTGGCAATTCGATTTGATTGAAAATAGATTTGAAACTCTTTCATCAGCAGTGACGGGCTCTTATGCCGGAGATGTCAATCACGCTGGCACAAAACTGATCTATTCAAGACCAACCGCGGAAGGTGAACAATTGTTTGTGCGAAACATTCAAACAATGAATCAATCTGTTGCACTGAATGATGCGGAACTTGTTTATCCGGTTTCTTCGATTCAACCAATGGATGTTATGTTGAAAAATGAAACAGTTGATGTACAGGAAATAACGCCTTTTTTGAAGTCGACAAAGCCTTTTAATTTTCACAGTTGGCGCCCGTTCTATGAACAACCGGAGTGGAGCTTTACCGTGTATGGACAAAACATCTTGAATACGGTTGAAACTTCCATGAGGTATGTTTATAATGAAAATGAGGGTTCTCACCGTGTTGGTTTCAGTGGTGTGTATGGTGCGTTGTTTCCGTGGATTACAGGAGGGACTGATTACACTTTTTCCAGGACATTCAAAGACAATACAAGAAATTATACATGGAATGAATGGACGGAAAATGTAGGGTTGAGACTGCCTTTGAATTTCACAAAGGGGAAGTTGTTTAGGAACCTTGAGTTGGCTACACAATTGAATGGCGTTAGTCTTGTATATGATCCCAAGAGCCTTCCTGTTTTACCCAACAAGTGGGTTTCTTATGCTTCTCAGCAAATCATTTGGTCTATGCAAACGCAAAAGGCTGTTCAGCACATCTATCCAAAATTTGCATTCACAACCCGGATAACTGCTAAATCGGCTATCGGGAAAACCAGCGCCAATCAGTTGTATGTTGGTTCGCAATTGTACCTGCCAGGTATTTGGAAGAATCATTCATTGGTAACGGCTTTTTCATATCAACAAAGAGATACATTGAAACAATATATTTTCTCCAATGGGTTTGCCATGGCAAGGGGGTATGAAGCGTTTGATTATCCACGCATGTGGAAGACCTCCATCAATTATCACATGCCTTTGTTGTATCCAGATTTTGGCATAGCCAACATTGTTTATTTCCAAAGAATCAGAAGCAACTTCTTTTACGATGCGATGTATCTAAAGAGTTTGCGTTCTGGCGTTACAACGAATCTAAGAAGTACCGGTGCTGAAATTTTCTTTGATACAAAGTGGTGGAACCAGCAACCTGTTAGTTTTGGTGTGAGATACAGTCATCTCCTCGACGTAAATAAATTCACCAACAAACCAAATGCTAACAGGTGGGAGTTTGTTCTACCGCTTAACTTGATACCAAATTAAAATTCAACAATAAAACCAAAACTTGGTATGAAGGATGCGTCATTGTTGCTTAGAATCAATGGAATGGCATTGCTTCCATCAAGTTTAATGGGATTGTTGTCTGTGGTTAAAAAAGCGGAGGTTGCTTCATTTCTTTTGAAAGTGTAATTAGAAATCCCCGGGGTTTTAGCAAGATACCAATTGGTTACATCCAAATAAAGGTCTAGTGTAAAACTGTTGAAATTCCATTTTTTGTCAATGCGAAGATCGCTTGCATTAAATGCTTCCAACCTTAATGTGTTAAACTTGCTCTTGTCGAAAACACCGTTTCCTTGGGTGAGGTAATTCAACCTAGATGCAGCCAAATCAAAAGGCGTATATGGTGCAGCTCCTTGGAACCTGAACTTCACGCCAAGCTCCCAATTTCGCTTGAATTTATAACCCCAGGTTACACTTAGCAAATGCCTGTTGTCCCAACTTGCTGGGATATATTTTTGATTTTTGTCAGTAAACTTGGAATGATAAAAAGTGTAAGCCATGATACCAAAAAATCTTTTTGTCAGTTTTTTCTGAATGAAAAACTCCAGACCATACGCCTTTCCTTTACCGTTTTGGATGATGGGTTCATTGCCGATGCTTCCAAACTCAGTTCCCTTATTTGCCAAGCTTACTCCATCTATGATGCTCACCGGATAATTGCTGTATTGCTTGTAAAATCCTTCAATAGTAAATCTCAAGGTACTGCTTGGTAAATGTTCAATTCCAGCCACATAATGCGTGCTGCTGATGTAATTTCCTGGATTAGATACCATCAATCCGCCAGATTGTTTTGGGAAGGCAAGCTGGGTATAAGATGGCAGCTTGAAGTAGTTACCTATGCTGGCGTTTAAATTTGTTTTTTGTGTTAGGGCATAGCTGACAGACACCCTTGGGGAGAATTGTTTGAATGGATTCTGTTCGCTGTTGGAAAGGGAATTTCCATCAATTCTGGTGCCGGCGCTCATCGCCATGCGTTCATTGAAAATCTTTTTACTCACCTGAACAAATGCCCCATATTTTAGAAAATCAATATTTTGGTTGCTGGAAATGATTACTGCCGGTTGTGTGATGTTGCCACTGGCATCCGTGAGTGCTTTTCTGTACACGTTGAAGAATTTGTTGTTGAAATCAACATACTGCATGGATGCTCCGTAGCTTAGTTTCCAACTGTTTTTGGTTGATGAGGCATCGAAACGAAGCTTGTTCTCCGTTTCACGGCTGTCTGTTAAGAGGGTGCGTGTTGCTTCACTCGGATTGTCATTGTCCTCGAATTTGTTTGCACTGTTGTTCAATGTATTTCTACTCAAGGCCAGGTTCCAATAGCCGTTGGTGGTGAGTTTCCTTAAACTCATCCCAACTGTATAATTCCATTGATTGATGAGTGGACTTGAATTAATGACATATAGTTTTTCAGGACTTGCTTCTTTGGGCGCTGCAAATTTGAATTCATCTATAGCACCAATTCCCAAAAAGCTTAAAGTAGTTTTGTCGTTTATTCTTGTGGTTGATTTGAATTGATAATCCCAATAATTAGGCCTGATCGGAAGGTCAATTGCTTGAAATAGTAACTGCAAATAACTTCTTCTAACTGAAGCGAGATAGGTTGTCTTTTTTGAAAGTGGACCGTCTAGGGTTACTGCTAGTTCAGTTGCACTAAGAATTACATTTCCTTGTGTTTTATAGTTGTTGCCTGATTTTTGTTTGAATTGCAACACGCTGCTTAGTGTGTTGTCGTATCGCGCATCAAAAGCACTGGTATTCACTTTCACTTCTTCAATGAAATTGGCATTGAGGATACCTTGAGGGCCGCCACCACTGCCTTGTGTGCCAAAGTGGTTGATCACAGGGAGCTCAATTCCATCTAGGTAGTAAACGTTTTCACTAGGAGCTCCACCACGAATGATGATGTCGTTTCTAAAGCCACCGCCACCAACACCGCCGCCAACACCGGGAAGCGATTGAATCACTTTGCTGATGTCGAAGTTGCCACCTGGGTTGCGTTTGATTTCCTCCGTCGTCATGCGTTGCACACTGAGCGGGGATTCTAGGCTCGTTGCTCTTGCTGTATTTCTTTTGTTTTGAATGATGATTTCAGTGAGGTTCTTTGAACTCAATTCCATCTCAATGGAAATTGTTGTTTCATTGCCTGATGTGAGCAAGATGTTGCTCATTATTTTTTGATTGTAGTTTATTCCGGAAACCTCTAAATTGTATGTTCCTGGAGGAACGTTAATGATTCTAAAAAAACCTGAAGTATCGGTCGTTGTTGTTTTCCCAATTGGTTGCAACAGCACTGTCAAGCCTGGTATTGGTTTCAACGAATTTTTATCAATTACATAGCCACTTATTTTACCTGCCGCATTACTTTGCGCTTGCATATTCAATGAGAAAATTGAAAAAACAACAATTAAACTGAAAAAACGATACTTCATAATTTTTAGATTGACCTAAAAACAAAACCATCTTTTGGGAAGATGGTTCAGTTTTTAGATTATTTTTTAAATTTCTTTTTCAACGTGAATTAGAAATTAATGAAAAACTTTTCTTTCTGCCTTCTAACTTTTTTTGCATTTGCAAGATAGTCATTTGCAGCATCACGGTATCCAAGAGCCAAAATACAAACTGCATTTAAGCCTTTTTCTGTCAAGCCAAGTGCTTCATTTACGCCAGCAGGATTGAAACCTTCCATAGGAGTAGAATCAACATCTTCCACAGCACTTGCTGCCAAGCCAAAACCAAGTCCAATATAGGCTTGACGGGAAGCCCATATTTGTAATTGTTCAACTGAACTGCTGCCAATTTTACCATTGATAACATTCGAAAAATCAGTCAAGGCTTCAACGGGAATTCCTCTTGTTTCAGCAATTTCATTCATGTAATCTGCAACATTTTCTGCAGTGATGTTGGTCCAATGCGCAAAAATCAACAATGCTGATGATTCATTGATTTGGGGTTGATTGTAACAATGAGGGGCCAATGATGCCTTAATGGCTGGGTCTTGAACAACAATAACGTTGTATGGTGTCAATCCAAAGGAGCTTGGTGCTAACTGAACTGCGTCAAGGATATTGTTTAATTTATCAGCTGGTATTTGCTCACCGTTCATGCGTTTGGTTGCATAACGCCATTGTAGTGATTCTTGAAAATTCATGTTATGTATATTTAATGTTTGAACATCGAAGTTACAAAATTTCATTCAATTCCAATGTTAAATGATTGTTTTTTGTCTAACAATGATGGTTATTTTTTCTTCCCAATGCAGTCTTGCGCTGTAAATGGAGATTAGCATGTATTATCAATAGCGTGGGGTTTAAACCCCAGGCTATTGAATTTTGATGGAAATTATTTTTCTGAAACAACAGTCCAGCTGCCTTCTTCTATCTCCATTTCTAATTCATCGGCATCCCAGCCGCAATACCCCAGAAAAAGTTGAATTTCTTGTTGGCTAGCTGCATCAGCATTAATCGCTTTTATGACATCTTGGATAGCTCCACCAAAATACATGTTGTTAGAAATTGGCAGCCCCCCTTTAATCAAATCAGGCCTGCTGTGTAAAACAAAAATATGTTCTTGATCAACGGGTCCTCCTTCCAAAAGTGGAAATGGTTTGCTGTTGTGAAATTCCTGTAATTCATTCAATGATCGTCCAAACGGTCTATTCACGAAAAAACCCACAGCTCCATTAGAATTTTTCTCAACGATAAGTATGGTTGCATTTTCGAAATAACTTCCATCTAATAGGGATGTACTTTTAATGTATGAGCCAACTGTAAGCATTGTTTAGACCTTTGATTGAGGCATGAATTTAGCTTATTTTTCTTGCTCAATAACTGATTAAAATCAGGATAGAAATGCATTTTTCAATAGCCTGGGTTTTAAACCCCAGGCTATTGAAAGCTTGATGGCTATAACTCAACAAAATATTCCTGATTTTTATAATTGAGAATTAAGTAAAAATTAATCCAAAATGTTTAACATTATACCAATTTAATGAGCAAAGCGACAAATCAATATATTGTCAGAATTTTTGTAACTTAAAGATATAAAACTTGTCATCATGAAAAAATATCCCAACATTAATTTGTTCTTATTTCTTTTTGCTCTATTATCTACAACCTCTGCGCAGGCACAAAATATCCTAGAAAAATCTAGAATAATCGTTATCGGGGCACACCCTGATGATTGTGATAGTGATGCAGGTGGATTGGCTGCACTGATGGCTAAAATGGGACATGCAGTGAAATTTGTTGCTGTCACCAACGGCGATGCCGGGCACCACAAATTGCAAGGGAAGGCACTTGCTGAAAGACGATACGCAGAAACACAAGAAGTTGCCAAGCGGCTTGGAGTGAGCTACGATGTATTAGATAACCATGACGGCATGTTAACTCCTTCGCTTGATGTTCGGTTGCAAATTATCAGAAAGATCAGGGAATGGAATGCAGACGTGGTTATAGCGCCTCGTCCAAACGACTACCATCCTGATCATCGTTATACAGGGGTTCTCGTTCAGGATGCAGCATATATGGTTGCAGTGCCTAATATTGCCTATGATGTTCCTGCATTGAGAAAAAATCCAATATTTCTATATACCAGAGATCCTTTTCAAAGACCCAATCCTTTTCGCCCGGATATTGCCATTGATATAAGTTCTGTTTTTGAGCAGAAAATGTCTGGCTTGGATGCACACGTTTCTCAATTCTACGAATGGATGCCCTGGATTGGACATTATGAAGAAGAGGTTCCTGCAGATAAAAAAGAAAGATTCAAGTGGTTGATGAAAAGGTATGATGAGAAAATGCGTCCTGATATCAGGGCTTCATTGGTCAAGTGGTATGGCGAAGAAAAGGCAGCGAAGGCAACCTATGCGGAGGCATTTGAAATTTGTGAATATGGAACTCAGCCCACAGAGGCAGACATTCGGAGGTTGTTTCCCATGTTGATAAAATAGAAATAAGAATATTTGTATGAAGTCTATTTATAAGTTATTGGCATTATTTTTTTTACTCTCTCCAATAGTCATCTTTGCTCAGTCTGATGATGATTCATTGATTGTAGTTCGTAAAACACCAGACTTTGAATTAACAAATGCTGGAAATGAACCTGAATGGAAATCAACATCTTTTGTGGTTCTTCCACAACGAAAAAAGTCGGGAGTGCTGTATCAAACAAAAATGAAAATTCTTTATTCTGATTTGGGTATTTATTGTTTGTATGAATGCGAAGACAATAAAATTACAGCGACTCTAAAAGAAGATTTTTCAGATATCTACAATGAAGATGTTGTTGAAGCATTTTTCTGGCCCATGGAATCTTCACCGATTTATTTTGAGTATGAGCTCTCGCCCAATAATGTGGAACTTCCTATTATTGTTCCTAACTATAATGGAAAATTTATGGGTTGGAAACCCTGGCATTATGAGGGTGCAAAAAAAACGAGGCACCAGTCTATGATTCGAAAAGAGGGGGATAAAGTTATTGGGTGGACAGCTCAATTTTTTATCCCTTATAAATTGCTAGAACCCTTGCAGAACGTTCCTCCTATAAAGGGCATGAAATGGCGGGCTAATTTTTACCGCATTGATTACGACAAAGGAATTTCTTCTTGGTCTTGGAGACAAACCCAAAAGAATTTTCATGATTACGAGCGTTTTGGAACTATAATGTTTGACTAGTATTTAAAAATATCCCTGTTATCAATCAATTTTCAAGACTCTTTTGCGCTGCTTGCATTTTCGAGTATATCTCTCAATAGCCTGGGGTTTAAACCCCAGGCTATTGAAATCTTGATGGCACTAAAATAAAAAAGGCCACCAATTGGTGACCTCTGTGGGAGTTGACGGGATCGAATGCAGACGCTTTGGTCTGCATCCAGACATCCCGACTTCGTCGGG
>JBILHX010000246.1:0-2575 GCA_044350285.1 Chitinophagaceae bacterium
TTCCGTGATAGCCAACGGGAACGTAAAGCCAATTGGGCAATAGAGCATTCTCTGGGTCACGAAACATTTTTCCAACATTGGTTGCATGTTCTTTACTGGAATAAAAATCAGTATAATCGCCAATTAAAACCGGCAATTGCATTTCAATATCTTTTACGTCAAAAATCACGATGTCTCTGTGTTCTTTGTTATCTCTGAGAATGGGATTGGTTTCGTCAAATAATTCAGCCAAACGATTTCGAACCAATCTCCATGTTTTTTTTCCATCAGAAATGAAATCATTTAAGGTATCCTGCATGAACATGTCATCAGTCAATTCGATGCCTTCAAAGTAATTTAATTGTTGTAATGCTCCCATATCTATGGCGCAATTTCCAATTCTGGTTCCTATTGTTATAACGTCATCTTTGGTAATAAATACACCAAATGGAATATTCTGAATGGGAAAATCACTTTTTTCAGGAACGTTTATCCATGATTTTCTATCGGTATTATTAGCTGATATTGACATGACACTGTTAATTATTTTGTTAAGAATTACTCATCAAATATATCATAATCTAACTGTTTACCAAACGTTTTTTTGTATTTTTGCGGACAAATTAACTAAAATCAAAGAAATGCAACGCGACGAACAAATTTTTGACCTTATTTTAGAGGAACAAGACAGACAAATTCATGGATTGGAACTGATAGCCTCCGAGAATTTTGTGAGTGATGAAGTAATGGAAGCAGCCGGTTCTGTTTTAACTAATAAATATGCCGAAGGGTATCCCGGAAAAAGATACTACGGTGGTTGCGAAGTAGTTGATGTTATTGAACAAATTGCCATTGACAGAGCCAAGGAATTATTTGGTGCTGAATATGCAAATGTTCAACCCCATTCTGGTTCACAAGCCAATACGGCGGTTTATCATGCTTGTATTAAACCGGGAGATAAAATTCTAGGTTTTGATTTATCTCACGGTGGACATTTAACCCATGGTTCTCCCGTAAATTTTTCAGGTCGTTTATACACTCCTTCTTTTTATGGAGTAGATGCAATGACTGGAAGATTGGATTATGATAAAATACAGGAAATTGCTACTAAAGAACAACCAAAATTAATTATTGCGGGTGCTTCGGCTTATTCTCGGGATATGGATTTTGAGCGTTTTAGAGTAATAGCTGATAGTGTTGGTGCTATTTTATTGGCTGATATTTCTCATCCTGCAGGTTTAATTGCCAAAGGTTTGATGAATGATCCTTTGCCACATTGCCACATTGTTACCACTACAACACACAAAACATTGCGTGGTCCTCGTGGTGGTTTGATTTTGATGGGAAAAGATTTTCCAAATCCATTTGGTTTGACTACTCCAAAAGGGGAAATCAGAATGATGTCTTCTTTATTGGATTTAGCGGTTTTTCCTGGAAATCAAGGTGGCCCTTTGATGCATATTATTGCTGCTAAAGCAGTCGCTTTTGGCGAAGCTTTGAAAGATGAATTCTTTACTTATGCTTTGCAATTGCAAAAAAACGCCAATGCCATGGCAGATGCCTTTGTAAAAAGAGGCTATGAAATCATTTCTGGCGGAACAGACAATCACATGATGTTGATTGATTTGAGAAACAAAAATATTTCTGGAAAAGATGCTGAAAATGCCTTGGTAAAAGCCGAAATAACCGTGAATAAAAATATGGTTCCTTTTGATGATAAATCACCTTTCGTGACTTCTGGAATTCGTGTGGGAACTGCAGCAATTACAACTCGTGGTCTTGTTGAAGAGGACATGGAAACAATTGTAGCTTTAATAGATAGAGTTTTGATGAATCACACTAATGAAGCCGTTATCGAAGCAGTGGCCGTCGAAGTAAACGAAATGATGAGCGAAAGAGCGATTTTCGTTTATTAAAAAAAAACATAAGTCATAAGTTAAAAGGTTATAAGTTTGGGGATTATGCTAAACTTATGACCTTTTTTTTGATCTGCAATGTATATGCAATCTCACTTGTATTCGCTTCTTATGAGCATCATTATCATAACAAAACCAAAACCAGATTACACAAATTGTATCTTCTTCCAGAATCTCAAGGAAAAGGAATGGGCAAAATGTTAATAGATAAAAATGTGGCTTTGGCCAAAGAAAATCAAAGTGTTATAGTTTCATTGAATGCAATAAATTCAATAAGTCGGATGTTTTTATACAAAAATGGGTTTTGACATAGTTGCCGAAGAAGATTTAGAAATCGGAAACGGGTTTTTGATAAAAGATTATAAAATGGAGAAAAGCTTTAATTATTTTATGATGATATCGTGTTTAAAGAGCAATCCTTTTAATTCACTCAGCGAAAATACCGCTTTCTTGATTTTGGTTTTTGATGGATCAATTGTGTAATTGTAACTAGTCTTGAAATTTGCTTTGCTGGCATTGGCTTTAGCAAATTCAGAACGGTACAAATCACAATTGTCAAAAACCACCTCCGTTAAATCAGTGCTCATAAAATCTACTGCAACCAAACTGCAGTCAATAAATGTAGTTCCTTTTATTTTTAGGGTATAAAATTTGGAGAAATCCAGTACACATTCCTTAAA
>JBILHX010000141.1:0-7494 GCA_044350285.1 Chitinophagaceae bacterium
ATAACAGAACACAATTTATACTTTCATTCATTTTGGGGATCATATTTCCTTGCCAGATTTCTTGCCAGATTTTCGTCAAATTCATGATAAATGCGGTTAAAAGTGAGACATACTAATCTATTTAAGATTAATATCTTATTGATTATCAATGAATATTAAATAAAATAACAAACCTCGGAAACCTGTTAATCAGAGGGTCACTGGTTCGAGTCCAGTCTGAGGAGCCAAACTAGACAAGCCATTCGCCGAAGCGAATGGCTTTTTCTTTGTCTATCAGTGAGTTAGGCTAGTTGCATCTTTTAGTTTTTAGAGGTTTATATTTTTTGAAAAGCTACAACTCAATATCTTTGTTATTAGAGGAGGATTTCTAATAAATCAATTCACCTTCTTAAATATGACAAACTATTTAATTGTACCTGGTCTGGGGAATTCTGGTCCGGAGCATTGGCAAACTTATTTCCAAAACTCCGCTCCCAATTTTTCCCGAATTGAACAGTCCGATTGGGATACACCCACTTGTGAAGATTGGATTAGAAATATGGATGCTATGGTAACATCGTATGAATTATCATCTGTCGTTTTAATTGGACATAGTTTAGGTTGTTCAACCATTGCACATTGGTCTTCCAAGTATAAAAGAAATATTAAAGGAGCAATGCTAGTAGCACCGAGTGACCTTGAAGCTCCAAATTACACTTTCCAGACAAAAGGATTTGCACCTATCCCACTTGATAAATTAACTTTCAACTCTATTGTTGTAGCCAGTTCAAATGATATTTGGGTTTCTTTAGAGAGAGCAAAATATTTTGCAGAAAATTGGGGCAGTGAATTTATAAACATTGGCGATGCTGGGCACATAAATACATCTTCTGGTCATACGAATTGGGAAGAGGGATTAACGATTTTGAAAAAATTGGAATAGTTCAACCCTTCAATTTCCTGATGGTTACATACTCAATTAAGGAATTATAGTTGCATCTTTCGAGGAAAAGGGGAGCCACAAAATCAAGCAGTTATGAATTAATACTTCATAGCTGCTTTTTTATTTCGAAGCAATTTCGAAGCCATTGGACGCAAGAATTATTTATTTGCTGGAAGCCATGCATCAGCACAACGATCTGCAATTTTCTATAGCTTGCTGTCAACCTGCACAAACTATGGTGTAAACCCGGTAGAATGGTTGCAAAATGTCTTAACAAGAGTTGCAGGTTCGCCCATCAATAAAATCCAAGATCTACTACCTCAAAATTGGAAAAATAAAATCGTTGAGTAGATAATATCGAGATAGAATTTTTTTAAAGGGTATTGCTTGGGTGCTTACCTAAAAAGTAATTTAGTGATTGATTCTTACGGGATTGAAACACCAGCACTTGGTATTCTTTTACATTTAACTTATTCTATTAATTTATAGGTTGTCTTTAAATAACCACTAACAAGGGCTCTGCGCAGTTTAGATATTCTGTGATCCTACTGTTTTCTTGGTCATCCCATAAGGCGGGAAAGTGATTAGCTAAAGCCAAAATACTAAAGTTGATTTGAAACACCGAAGCCGATGAGCTATTGGTGAAAGCGCAACTTGCACAAGGCCTATTGTTGTGCGAATAATTTTTCCCTAATAGGTTTGAATGCCTTAGCTACCATAAACAACGAAGTTAAAAACCACCAAACAAAAATAAACAAGAACCATTGCAATACTTCTGTAGTCCTTACAATTGCTTTGTTATATTCTTGAAAGAGACTCAGAATGTATGCATCCCCTTTTATTTCTGAAACATCTTCGGGATATCCAAAAGTTTTTAAACTTGGCGTAGATGGAAGAGATAGCCATAGGACTATTATAAGAGCACCAAAAACCATTGACGTAATTTTAAAATGATCAATTGCTTTACTTAATTCAGTGGCACCTTTTTTATTTCTTTTAATTCCTAATACCAACAATACCATTGATGCTACTAATAGAGCAGGTCCAAAAAAGTAAAGAAGGTCAAAGTTTTGAAACATAATTGCTGCTTTATGGTTTTAATTGTTTTATGCTTTCGTAGAACAATTAAATATACACCACTCGCATAAAATGTATAAAAAAATTACATCTTTTTTTAATCATATAATTGTATACTTTTAAAATTATACGAAGTTCAGGCCTTTAATTTCCTAATTGTCACATACTCAATCATCGCATTATAGCTGCATCTTTCATCTGTAAGGGGAGCCAAATTAGAAAGAGCTACACATAAGTAGCTCTTTTTTAATGCCTTAGCCTCAAGCAATCATCTACAAATAACCTTCCTTAGTTTACCAACGGGTTACCAAAACCATCTTTCTCACAGCTCTCATTCATCACCAAAAAACTGAAGCATGAATCAGCTGCTGAACATTTCATTTTGGGTCAGAAAAGAATTGCACCTTTTTATTTACTTTACTGTAAAATTCTAACAATGATAAAATTTGCTTATACAATCCTTTATGTTGAGGATGTAGTAAAAACAATCAATTTTTATGAACAAGCATTTGGGTTCACTAAAAAATTTATAACACCCGATAATTCCTATGGAGAGGTTATTTCAGGGGAAACAACTCTTTCATTTGCGTCTAAAATATTAGCACTTTCTAACTTAAAGGAAGGGTTTACTGAGAGTAATATAAATGAAAAGCCATTCGGTTTAGAAATTGGATTTACAACTGATGATGTTCAAGATACCGTGAAAAAGGCAATTGAAGCAGGTGCAAAATTATATGCTGAACCCAAAGAAAAACCTTGGGGTCAAGTTGTAAGTTATGTTAGGGATTTAGACGGGTTTTTAATTGAAATATGTACACCCATTATTTAAAGCTTTAATCTCCTAATAATTACATATTCAATCATCGTATTATAGTTGCATCTTTTGAAAAATATTATCTAAATTGAATTACTAAAACAAGCATTCAAATGAGTAATCTACAATATTTAGAGAGCGCCAAGAAGGAATTTGAATATTATAAATTATTGGGTGAAAAAACATTCGGCCAACTCACAGATGACCAGCTTTTTAATCAGTTTAATGATGAGAGTAATAGTATTGCGACGATTGTAAAACACTTATGGGGAAATATGCTTTCTCGTTGGACTGATTTTCTAACTACAGATGGTGAAAAAGAATGGAGGAAAAGAGACGAAGAATTTGAAAATGACATCAGCACTCGACAAGAGTTATTAGAGAAGTGGGAAGAAGGATGGTCTTGTTTATTTAAGGCACTTGATTCAATTTCGGATGATGACTTATCAAGAATTATCTATATAAGAAATCAAGGCCATACTATTTTAGAAGCAATCAATAGACAACTTTCGCATTATCCTCATCATATTGGTCAAATTGTTTTTATTGGAAAGATGTTGAGCGATAAGAATTGGAACTCATTGTCTATTCCTAAAGGGGAATCAAAAGAGTACAATCAAGATAAATTTTCTAAACCTAAAACTAATATCAACCCTTTAATTTCCTGATAGTCACATACTCAATCATCGCATTATAGCTGCATCTTTCGTCTGTAAGGGGAGCAGATATAAAAGTAAAAGGGTTATACCTGTATAGTGTACCCCTTTTTTATTTGGAAACAATAAATAATGTACATATTTTTGTACACAAATAAGTACATATATGCTGACTACAACCCTTTCTGACTTCAGAAAAGATATCAAAAGTTATCTTGATAAGGTAACTCAAAGCTTTGAAACGCTCATTATCAATCGTGGGAAAGACACAGGAGTAGTCGTTATTTCTTTAGAGGAATACAACTCACTAAAAAGCACCCAGCACGAATTGTCTTCACGAATCAATCAACAGCGCTTGGATGACTCTATTGAGGCATTGAGATCGGGTAAGAAGTTGATGAAAAAATTAGTGGACTAATGAACTTCGTTTTTACTGAACTTTCCTGGGAAGATTATCTTTATTGGCAAAAGAATGATAGGCAAAAGCTAAAACGTATCAATGAGCTTTTAAAAGATATTTCTCGGAATCCCTATGAAGGGATCAGGAAACCTGAGCCCCTAAAATTTAATTATGCTGGCTTTTGGTCCAGACGCTTTGACGAAGAACATAGACTAATATACAGGATAATTGACCATGAGATTCAGATCGTCAAATGCAGATTTCATTACGATTAAATATAAAACAGTTGCATCTTTCGTCTGTAAGGGGAGCAGATATAAAAGTAAAGGGGTTATGCTTGTATAGTGTAACCCTTTTTGTATGTTTTATTGATAGCCTAGCTCAATTCCTTAAAAAGTGCCGAAATGAAGTAATCGTGGGCGTACTTGTGTTTCTCATATTGATTCAGGGATGTAATTAAGTCCTTCTTGTAAATTTCAAATCTGATTAACCCATAAGTTACCTGCAAGCGTAGCGAACGATACCAAAACGACAGACATCAAAATAAAACGGAAATATAACTATGAATAAAAGAATAATTTTTTGGACAGGAATAATAGGTGTGACTTTATTTTCGGTTGCTTCAATATTAGGTGGTTTTCAATATGAAAACTACAACCCTCTTTCACAATATATTAGTGAGACGTATGCTATTGACACGCCATATGGAGAGACTATAAGATATTTCGGTTATATTCCAAGTGGGCTTTTTTTGACATTTTTCGCCTTTTCAGCACTGAGAACATTCCCTAAATCTTCCTTAATCAAAACAGGCTTCTGGGGTCTCGGTATTTTTTATGGAATTGCTACAATAATTGTTGGAATTTTCCCATGCGACAAAGGATGTAATAGGGAATTAGTTGACCCAAGTATTTCGCAATTAATTCACAACTTGACGGGATTATTGACTTATATATTTGTTCCATTAAGCATAATAGCCATAGGTCTTGGTTTGAGACAATTGAAGACACAAAATAGACTGTCAAGAATTGCATTTTTATGTGGATTAAATTGTGTTGTGTTTAGTGGTTTATTACTAATCGACCCATTGGCAAAATATGTAGGACTATATCAAAGGATTATTGAAGGAACATTTATTATTTGGATTATAACTTGTTCATTGTTCATAAAGAACAGTAAAGGTAAAAAGGTTATACTTTTATAGTGTAACCTTTTTTATTTTACGACACCGAAAGAGATATTACAAAAATGGGTTGAATGCTTCAACCGCTACGATTATGAAGGTTTAGGCGAATTGTATGCTGAAAATTGTACAAACCATCAAATGCCAAATGGTAAAACGGAAGGTCGGGATAACATCAAGAATATGTTCAAGGATGAATTTGATAAATTCGAGATTGTATGTATTAAGATATTTAAAGAGAAATTAAGGTCATATTGAATCTCTGTTGAAAGCCTATGAAACTTTTCCATTGACATTCAAGGAGCAAAATATTTGATGGTATTGCACACTGTTTATGAGCAGCAAGAGCAAATGCACCGTACACGTACTAAAAAAGTAGATGACAGAATAGTGAACATCCATCAGCCTCATATTTCGACCAATCGTGAGGGGTAAAGAAAGTGCTAAGGTTGAGTTTGGAAGTAAGTTACAAGTTGCTATGGTATTGGGTTTTACATTTATAGACCATCTATCGTGGGATGCATTTAATGAAAGTAAATATTTAGCACATACCATAGAAAAATATAAAGAACGATTTGGATTTTACCCAGCTGAGGTACTAGCGGACCAAATATATTGTACGCGGGACAACAGAAAACTGCTCAAAGAAAATGGGATAAAACTCATTGCCAAACCATTAGGCCGGCCATCCTCTAAGGCAGTGGCAGTCCACCTAAGTCCTGGAGAGCGCAACCCGATTGAAGGAAAGTTTGGTCAAGCAAAAATTGCTTATGGATTGGACAACATCAAAGCCAAACTTAAAGAAACCAGTGAATCGTGGATTGCGTCAATAGCTTTAGTGCTAAACCTCGTCGCAATGACGAGGCAAGCACTTGTATGCCTAATAAAAGAGCAATACGTTATGATTAGATTATCATGCGTAAATTTTATCCATAATAAACCCAACACAGTTTATTTAAAAATAATAGCTTGCCCGAGTTGTTGAGCAAGCCCTAATTAAAGAAACTTGCTTAAAATGCTTCTCCAATGTAAAAATAATATCCGTTGCCCTCTCGGGTAAATGCAAGATCAATACGCACAAAAATATCTTTTGACTTAAAAATGAGATACCTTGCTCCTATGCCCCCGGCCATTTTAAATGTTGATGACAACAGATTTTTTGCAATTGGCGCTACTGTTGCACTGGAAACAAAGGCAGCTGCACCCAATCGGTTACTAAATGCAAAAGGCAGAAACCTGTATTCGGCCTGTGTCGCAAATAAATTTTTATCCCTGAATCTCCCAAGGTAATATCCACGCATCATGCTCTCTCCCCCCATCATGGCCATTTGGTTGAAAGGAACATCCCCCTTATTCAACAGTGCAGATCCCTGAATTGCTATTACATCTCTTGGATTAAATCCTTTTCTAAAATAACGGAAATCAAACTGAGTGCTCATCAAGGAATTGGTGCTGCCAAGTGATGCAGAATAGTTGAGGAAAGCAAGTTCTGCGAACAAACCTTGCCTCACGTTCATTACGTTTTTTCTATTATCATACACCAAGCCCATTCCCAAGCCTATGTTACTAGAACCTTTGTATCCGGTTGGATACTCGTAACCGACTAGATTAGTTTTGGTAAATGTAACGTTGTACATTTTTTGAAAATCAAACTCTGCTCCAGCAAAAAAATTCCCTTTTATTTTTCTGAGTACCCTTTCACGAAGTTGAACATTGGTGTTACTTACAACGGCATATCCTTCCTCAGGTGCTTTTATTCCAATACCATAATATTTCATAGGGAAGTATTGAAATTTACCCCTACCAAGAAAAAACCATTTATCACCATCACCATAAATAGCATGATCGATCCAAACGCCGTATTGTTTTTCTGCAGTAAAAAAACTGAATGTATTGATCTCACTGAGCCGGTTTTTCTTGTTTTTATTGGCATAAAATAGAAAAAGACCCACAAGTCCTATTTCAGCTTTGGTTTCAGGGGTATAAGCCAATGAAGGATATACAATAAAGTTGGATTTACCAGAACTGTCTTCGAATTTTTCTAAATAGTGTTCTTTCTTATCAGCGATAAATTCCTTCAGTTTTTGGCCATTTACAACAGTAGTTAGCAAATTGCAGAAAAGAACAATCAATAAGTATTTTGAGAATTTACATGCATTTCCTGTCTCACATTTTTTCAAATTTATCATGATGAAATTCTTAGTTAATCGTCTTTAAAGTATAAGATGCATTGAAATAAAACAATTCTATTCTTGGGGATGATTTAGCACTAAATTATTCAAGTTACAAAAGTAAATGGTTTTACTTTGATATTATCTACCATTTTTGATTTAAGGGTTTGGTAAGTTCAAGTAGTAAGTGCAACACACGGTATATTACCCCTTCGGGGAGTAGTGAAGCGTAGCGAAACGAATCCCCGAAGGGGTAATATACCGTGTGTTG
>JBILHX010000142.1:0-7430 GCA_044350285.1 Chitinophagaceae bacterium
ATTGTTCCTTTCCCTCTTGAAATTGACCAGCATTTCATTGCAGCCGTTCTAACTGTAATTGGATTCTCGATGAACGATACAGTAATTGTATTCGACAGGATTAGAGAGTACAGCAAAAAACTGAAGGCTGAAACAAAATCAAATATCATCAACATGGCAATCAATCATACGTTGAGCAGAACCATCATGACTTCTCTAACCGTTTTCTTGACGTTGCTTATCCTTTTCATCTTTGGCGGTGAGGTTACTAGAGGATTTGCATTCGCTATGTTAATAGGGGTTGTTACAGGAACTTATTCTTCCATTTTTGTAGCAGCACCTGTATTGGTGGACATTGCAAAAGACAAACCATTGGGTGAAGCTGACGCAGCTCATTCCAAGAAAAAATAATAAAATCTGATATACAAAAAAGGGCTTGAATCATCTTCAAGCCCTTTTTTTATGCCATTAAAAAAATCGTTACACAGCAAACGAAGTACCACAGCCACAGGTAGCTGAAGCATTCGGATTGTTAAAAATAAATCCTCGAGCATCCAATCCATTTTTCCAATCAATTTCCATCCCAAATAAATAAATGGCATGTGCGGGGTTTATGACACAAGGAATTCCATCAATGTCATGAATTTCATCGCCCTCTTTTTTTTCATCTAATGCGAGCAGGTAACTTAGACCAGAACAGCCTCCTCCCTTTACTCCTATCCTAAGAAATTGTTCCTTTTCATTGCTGCTTCCAGCAAATAAATTAAGCAATTCTTTATTTGCCGTTGTGCTTATCTTTATTGGTGATGTAGTTGTTTCCATCCTGCAAAATTAATAACAAATTACTCAACCACAATTCAAGTCTCAAATTGTACTTTTGTTTTAACAAATTATGGAAAATACAACCATCCTCTACATCATTATCATTCTCTTTGTCACCATCGCAGGAGTATACTTTCTCTTTAAACGTCCCACACCACCACTTAATAAGGACAAAACAGCTGAAGAACCTCAAAAAACATCACAAAACTCCAATTTGATGAGAATTCAATCTTACGAGAGATTGGTGATTTTTGCAGAAAGAATTGGATTTAAGTCACTCATTGATAGACTTTCATCAGACATTCTAAATGCAAAAGAACTCGGAATTGTTTTTACAGAGGCCATTAGAAATGAATTCGACCACAACATCTCCCAACAAATTTATATTTCTGAAAAGGCTTGGCAGGCTATTGTTGACCTTAAAGACCAACAGATATTTATCATCAACTTGCTTATCAGCACATTGGCTCCTGATGCAAGTGGGAAAAACCTCTCAGCAGCCATGCTTGCACTGCTAAGTGCTGACGAAAATGCATCCATGCAAACAACAGTTCTAGAGGCCCTTCGGTTCGAAGCAAGGCAAATCTTGGCAACCACCTAAAATATTCTTTATGAGTGATTGCAGAAAAACAGATTCGGGTATAGAAATAAAAAATGTGTACACAAGCAGTGATGTACAAAATGAGTCTACCCTACCTGGCACTTTCCCATTTGTCAGAGGTATTCAAAAAGACATGTACCGAGGCAGAAACTGGACGATGAGGCAATATGCCGGATTTAGCACGGCGGCTGAAAGCAACAAGAGATATCATTTTTTATTGTCACAAGGTGTAAATGGACTCAGCGTTGCATTCGACCTACCCACACAAATTGGATATGACAGTGACCATGCATTATCAGAAGGAGAAGTTGGTAAAGTGGGTGTTGCGATCGACAGCATTGAGGACATGGAAGAATTGTTTAAAGACATCCCGCTCGAGACAGTATCGACATCCATGACGATCAATGCCACCGGATTTATTTTGTTGGCGATGTACGTTGCCATTGCCAAAAAACAAGGAGCAGACTTGCAAAAACTGGCAGGAACAATTCAAAACGATATTTTAAAGGAGTACGCTGCAAGAGGGACCTATATATACCCACCAAAGGCTTCCATGCGTATCATTACAGACATCTTTGAATGGTGCAGCACTTCGCTTCCCAAATGGAACACCATCTCGATTTCAGGCTATCATATCCGTGAAGCAGGTAGTACGGCTGTACAAGAAATTGCATTTACCTTAAGCAACGGTAAGGCCTATGTAAAGGCTGCCATTGAAAAAGGAATTGATGTCAATACCCTTGGGAAAAGACTATCCTTCTTTTTCAATGCCCACAACAACTTGTTTGAAGAGATTGCAAAGTTCCGGGCAGCCAGAAAAATATGGGCTGAAATCATGAAAGAATTGGGAGCAACAGATGTCAAAGCCATGATGATGCGTTTTCACGCACAAACAGGCGGAAGTACGCTCACCCAGCAACAACCTCAAAACAACATAGCTAGGGTAACGATACAAGCATTGGCGGCAGTTTTAGGAGGCACTCAATCTCTTCATACCAATGGGTACGACGAAGCCTTGAGCCTACCAACTGAAGAAGCTGCTCAAATCGCCCTAAGGACACAGCAAATCTTGGCATTTGAAAGTGGTATAACAGATACAGCAGATCCATTAGGAGGGTCCTTCTTTGTTGAATCCCTTACCTCCGCAATTGAAAAAGAGGCATGGACCATCATTGAACAAATTGACAACATGGGTGGCAGTGTTGCTTCTATTGAAGAAGGATTCATGCAAGAACAAATTGCTGAAAGTGCCTATCGATACCAGAAAGAAATTGAATCCTCCGAAAGAATTATTGTTGGTGTTAACAGCTTTCAGTCAGAAAATAAATACGACACCCCTGTATTCACAATTGACGAATCAATCAGGGACATTCAAACACTAAAATTAAGGAACTTAAAAAATTCAAGAAATCAGCAACTGTCATCCTCATGCTTATTAAAATTAAAAGAAACAGCCATAAATGGTTCAAACCTCATGCCCGTGGTCATTGATGCCGTTGAGAATCATTGCACACTTGGAGAAATTGCAGATGTTTTGAGGGAAGTTTTTGGGGAACACTAAGGTGTTTTTAGTTTAAAGTTTGTTGTTTGGTGTTTTGGGTGTTCTATCGTCCCTAGCGGTGGAAGTCTTTCCTTTAGCTCAACGAAGGTTCTTTCGCTTCGCTTAAAATTAAAGGAGTTCTTTAGCTTCACTCAAAGAAAGTTCTTTCGCTTTGCTTAAAATAACAGGAGTTGACTGGCTTCGCTCAAGGAAAGTTCTTTCTCTTTGCTTAAAATAACATGAGGTTTTTTGGCTTCACTCAAGAGAAGTTCTTTGGCTACGTTCAAGATGACAGAGTCTATTGTATTTCCTCGTCCCCTGTCCCTTGTCCCTCGTCCCTGGCTGTATTAAAATCCCTGGCTGTATTACCCTAAATACACCTAACATAAAACTCATTAAACGCAGAACGAAAATCATTCACATCATATTCAAAATTTTCAAATTTCTCACGAAGAATCATGTGATGGGAAGATTGAATATTCAAGTCGATGCTGCTGCTGAACATTACATACGTTTCAGTCTCCTCCATATGCTCTGCAACATCATTGGAAATATCCAACAATTTAGCCTTTAAAACATCGAGTTTTTCAGTAAAATTTGCTTTTTTATGCTCCAACTCAATACTATGATCCAGAGCGTTAAGGGCATCAATTCTATCGTTGATAATTTCAAGATATGACTGATAGAATTCAATTGTATTGAGCCACTCAAAGTGCTCTGCCTGTTGCGGTGCTGTTTCAGTAATGAGCATGTTAATTTATTTGACACAAAGATTGTAAATCAAATAAATCAATAAAATGACCAAAAACAACTCACGCAATGATTAAAATCAGACATTGGAAAAAGACTGATAAAATTACTCAAGAGTGAAACTAGTTGTACATTTCATCTCTCAATAATTGCACCCTTTTGTCTTCACGGTATTCATCAAACGTCATTAACCTGTCAATAGTACCTTTGGGGGTCAACTCAATGATTCTATTGGCAACAGTCTGCATAAAAGTATGGTCATGCGATGTTAATAAAACAATGCCAGGAAAGTTAACACAACCTTCATTGAAACTTTGGATACTTTCCAAATCGAGGTGATTGGTAGGTTGGTCAAGGATAACACAATTGGGGCTTTGCAACATCATTCTGCTTACCATGCAACGAACTTTTTCTCCCCCACTCAATACCTTTGTCTTCTTTTGAATATCATCTCCGCTGAACAACATTTTACCTAAAAATCCACGTAAAAATGGCTCATCAGCATCCGTAACATGTGCGGGCACAAACTGCCTCAACCAGTCAAGCAAGCTTAGGTCATTGTTAAAAAACTGCTGATTTTCAACAGGCAAATATGATTTTGTAATGGTAGTTCCCCACTCATATTTTCCTCCGTCTGGAGTCATTGCATCATTGATGATTTCAAAGAACGCTGTTACAGCCAATGGGTCGCGACTCACAAAAGCAATTTTCTCTCCTTTGTTGATTGAAAAATTCAATTTATCAAAAAGAATACGACCATCCACCTTCTTGGATAAACCTTCTACATGCAGTATCTGGTTTCCCACTTCACGCAATGGCTGAAATATGATACCAGGATATTTTCTGTTTGATGGCTCTATTTCATCAATGGTTAATTTCTCAAGTGCTTTCTTCCTAGAGGTAGCTTGCTTCGATTTAGATGCATTTGCACTGAATCGGGCGATGAAATCAATCAAAGCCTGACGCTTGTCTTCTGTCTTTTTGTTCTTATCGTTTTGCTGCCTTGCCATCAACTGAGATGACTCATACCAAAATGTATAGTTTCCTGTAAATGTCTTGATTTTTTGTCTGTCAACATCCGCAACATGGGTACAAACAGCATCCAAAAAGTGACGATCATGGCTGACAACGAGTACAATGTTTTCATAATCTGCCAAGAAGTTTTCCAACCAACCGATGGTTTCAATGTCAAGTCCATTTGTAGGCTCATCCAACAGCAAGATATCAGGATTTCCAAAAAGTGCTTGTGCCAACAATACACGAACCTTCATGTTCGAGGGCATGTCTTTCAACAATGTTTGATGATAAGCTTCCTTTACACCCAAGTCGCTCAAGAAAGTTGCCGCATCACTCTCTGCAGTATATCCGCCCATCTCACCAAACTCTGATTCCAACTCACCGGCACGCAATCCATCCTCTTCAGAAAAATCTTCTTTTGAATAAATCAACTCCCGCTCTTGTGCTATATCCCACATTTTTTTATGTCCCATCAAAACAGTGTTAATCACCGTTTGCTCATCAAATTGAAACTGATTTTGATTCAATACCGCCAGACGCTCTCCTGCAGAAATTTCTACAGTTCCTTTATTCGGTTCAATTTCACCACTTAGGATCTTCAAGAAAGTACTTTTTCCAGCACCATTTGCTCCTATCACACCATAACAATTACCCTTGATAAAATTGATGTTAACTTCATCAAAGAGAACTCTCTTGCCATAGGCCAGGGTAATATTGCGTGCACTGATCATCTTATTATTTTTTTGTTGACTTTAAGGGTGCAAAGTTAATCAATTTGAAGGTTTAAACATAGCAAAATTAAGATCGCTTTATACCCAATAAATAATGAGGAAATCAGCCATGATTATTAAAAAAATTAAACACTTTATTGAACGAATTGGTTAATTTTCCATTTAAATCACTTCGAATGAAATTCAAAACTCTACTTTCCCTGTTTTCATTGATTCTAATTTGTGTTACAGCAAAATCACAGACGCCAATACAAAGCATGGTGGATGCGAAATCAAAAGCCATCGCTCCAAAACTTATAGAATGGAGAAGGCATATTCATCAAAACCCGGAATTAGGAAACCGCGAATTTAAGACAATGGAATACATTGCAGCGCACCTGAAAAGCTTGGGTCTCGAAGTAACGACGAATGTAGCCAAAACGGGGGTTCTTGCGATTTTGAAAGGTGGTAAACCGGGTCCTGTTATTGCACTTAGGGCTGATATCGATGCCCTGCCAGTAAAGGAAAGAGCTAACATACCTTTCAAATCAACGGTAGTATCTGAATACAATGGAGCACCCGTTTCTGTGATGCATGCATGCGGACACGACACCCATACCTCAATATTAATGGGCACTGCAGAAGTACTTGCTTCCATGAAAAAAGACGTTGCAGGAACCGTGAAATTCTTTTTTCAACCTGCAGAGGAAGGAGCCCCTGGAGATGAAGAAGGTGGAGCTGCTTTGATGATCAAAGAAGGTGTGATGGAGAATCCAAAAGTGGATGCTGTATTCGGACTACACATAGCATCTAGCTTAGAAATAGGGCAAATCAAATACGTAAGCGGTTCAATGATGGCATCAAGCGATTGGTTTACCATCAAAATAAAAGGAAAACAAACGCATGGTTCAACACCATGGACGGGCATCGATCCAATAGTTGTGGGAACACAAATCATCAACAACTTGCAAACAATTGTGAGCAGACAAGAAGACCTTACAGTAGCACCTGTCGTTATTACGGTCGGTAAATTTCACAGTGGAGTAAGATCGAACATCATTCCAGAAGAAGCTGAATTAGAAGGAACAGTCAGAACACTCGATGGAAAAATGCAAAAAGATGTACATGAAAAAATGAAACTCGTTGTTCAAAAAGTTGCAGAAGCGTGGGGTGCACAAATCGATTTCAAGATTGATACAAAAACCTTGGTTACTTACAACAATCCTGAACTCGTTAAGATGATGATTCCTTCCCTAGAAAGAGCTACAGGAAAAGAAAATACCACAGAGGGCAGGTGGACAACCGGAGCAGAGGACTTTTCGTACTTCGGTGAAAAAACACCCGCTTTCTTCTTTAATTTGGGAGGAATGGCAAAAGGCACAGATCCATCAAAAGCCGCCCCGCATCATACACCAGACTTCGTTATTGATGACAGCATGTTGGATGTAGGAGTTAGGGCTTTTTGCAATATTGTGTTTGATTATGCAGGGTTGAAAGGGAAGAAGTAGTTTATACAGCCAGGGACAAGGGACAAGGGACAGGGGACGAGGAAATACAAAGTACTCTGTCATCATGAATGATTTATAGGGGGACCCTAAAAAAAAGGTTATGACGTTTTCTTGAGTACAAATTATTTCCCCTCACCTTCTCTCGAAGAGGAAGGTGAGGCTTTCTCTTGTTTATAATGCATCACTTACCTGTCATACTAAGCAATATGTAAATTTGGTAGCCACTTCACTCTTTTTAATGGTGGCTTCGACAGGCTCAGCCACCGCCTTGCTTCTTCGCACCATGAATTAAGTTAATTCTAGCTTGATTGACAGAACTACTAAGTGTAACTAACCTAAAAATTATTCAATACCTTATTTCACATTGCGGAAAAGTATGGCGGTGGCTGCGGTAACTGAGCTTGCCGAAGTTGTCGAAGCCACCGTAATGTAAAGGGATGCTGTCACCTCCTTGCTTCTTCACAATTTGAAATATGGCAATTGGTTAAATTTCACATTCGTGA